>NZ_JBGNYC010000007.1:0-124465 GCF_051844275.1 Cellulosimicrobium sp. CpK407 | reverse complement strand
CAGGCGCCGACGCGGTACCGCACGAACTCGGTGATGGTGCCACCGACCTCGGAGACGACCTGGCCGACCGTCTTCTTCGGGTCCTTCGCGAGCGGCTGGTCGACGAGGACGACGTCCTTGAAGTAGCCGTTGAGACGACCCTCGACGATCTTCGGCAGCGCGGCCTCGGGCTTGCCCTCGTTGCGCGAGGTCTCCTCGGCGATGCGACGCTCGTTCTCGACCGTCTCGGCCGGGACCTCGTCGCGCGACAGGTACGTCGGGGACATCGCGGCGACGTGCTGCGCGACGTCCTTCGCGACGGCCTCGCCCGCGGCGTCCGTGGCGACGACGACGCCGATCGACGGCGGCAGGTCACGCGCCGTGCGGTGCAGGTACGCCGTGACGCGCTCGCCGGCGACGCGGGTCACGCGGCGCAGGACGATCTTCTCGCCGAGCGTCGCGGCCTGGTTGTCGATGACCTCCTGGACGGTCTCGCCGTCCGAGTCCGCGGCGAGGGCCGCGTCGGCGTCGCGCGCGCCGGCCTCGGCAGCGGCCTTGAGGACGCGGTCCGCGAGCGAGATGAACGTGTCGTTCTTGGCGACGAAGTCCGTCTCGGAGTTGAGCTCGATGAGCGTCGCGACCTGGCCACCCTCGGTGTCGCGGATGTCGACGGCGATGAGGCCCTCGGAGGTCGAGCGGCCCTCGCGCTTGGCGACGCCCTTCAGACCCTTGACGCGGATGATCTCGAGCGCCTTCTCCGCGTCGCCGTCCGCCTCGTCCAGAGCCTTCTTGACGTCGAGCATGCCGGCGCCGGTGCGCTCGCGCAGGGCCTTGATGTCAGCGGCGGTGTAGTTCGCCATGGTGGTTCCTCACTCGTGGTTCGTCACGGGTTCTTCGTCACGGGTACGTGCAGGGGCACCGCGCCGGTGCCCGGTGCGCCGGTGGGACGGCACGGGGTGCGCGGCGGGCGACCGCCGCGCACCCCGGGACGTCACTTGGTCTCGTCGGCCTCGGCGTCGGCGACCACGGCCTCCGCGTCGGCGACGGCGGCGACCTCGGCAGCAGCCTCGGCCACGACCTCGGCAGCGGCGTCGCCCGGCTCCTCGGCGGCGACCTCGGCAGCGGCCTCGGCGACCTCCTCGGCCGCGGCGGCCTCGACGTTCGCCTCGGCGGCGGTCTCGTCGGCCGCGAGCTGCTTCTCGGCACCGGCGAGGAGCTCGCGCTCCCACTCGGCCAGCGGCTCGGCCTCGGCGCCTGCCTCGGCCTCGGCACCGGAACGGCCGGAGTGGCGCTGGAGCAGACCCTCGGCGACCGCGTCCGCGATGACGCGCGTGAGCAGCGTCACGGAGCGGATCGCGTCGTCGTTGCCCGGGATCTTGTAGTCCACGACGTCGGGGTCGCAGTTGGTGTCCAGGATCGCGACGATCGGGATGTGGAGCTTGCGCGCCTCGTCGACCGCGAGGTGCTCCTTGTTCGTGTCGACGATCCACACGGCGGAGGGGACCTTCGCCATGTCGCGGATGCCGCCGAGCGTGCGGGCGAGCTTGTCCTTCTCGCGACGCAGGACGAGGAGCTCCTTCTTGGTGAGCGACGAGCCGGCGACGTCGTCGAAGTCGATCTCCTCGAGCTCCTTGAGGCGCTGGAGACGCTTGTGCACCGTGGTGAAGTTGGTGAGCATGCCGCCGAGCCAGCGGTGGTTCACGTAGGGCATCCCGACGCGCGCGGCCTGCTCGGCCACGGGCTCCTGGGCCTGCTTCTTGGTGCCGACGAAGAGGATGGAGCCGCCGTGCGCGACGGTCTCCTTGACGAACTCGTACGCGCGGTCGATGTACGACAGCGACTGCTGGAGGTCGACGATGTAGATGCCGTTGCGCTCCGTGAAGATGAAGCGCTTCATCTTCGGGTTCCAACGGCGGGTCTGGTGCCCGAAGTGGACACCGCTCTCGAGGAGCTGGCGCATGGTCACGACGGCCATGACACGTCCTTTCGCCGTGCGGCCCGGGATCCACCCGGTGCGCGCACGCTTCTGGCGACCCCTCCCGGAGGACGGGCCGCGGTGCGGTTGTCGGTGACGACCCTGGTGGTCGCACCCCTGGCGCCACCCGTGCCGACGCCTGCGACGCACCGTGGACGGTGCGGGCAGGACCGACGCCGGACGCGGCCCCGCCCGGTCCGGCGGGGCCGGGAGCATGGGCGAGGACGTGACGCGCGAAGTCGACCGGCCCCGTCCTCGGCCGAGGTGAGCACCTCGGGCCGGGCACGGCGAACGCGCCGGTCGCAGCGGCAAGTCTACCCGACGGGAGGGCCGACCACAGCCGCCGGTCCCGGGCGCCGTCGCGACCCGCTGTCCACAGGCCGCCGGCTCCCGCCGCCCGGCCACGGCCCGCGTCGGGCACCCTGGCGCGATGGCTCCCGACCGTACCCCTGCGACCGTCCGACGACGTGCGGTGGCCCTCGCGCTGACCGCGCTCCTGCTCGTCCTGGCCCCGCCGCCGCCCGCCGCCCCGGGCAAGCCCCTGGACGCCCCCGCCGGCGCCTCCCCCGGCTGGGTGCCGCCGCTCGACCGCGCGCCCGACGCGCTCGGCGTGCTCGTGCCGTTCGACCCGCCGCTGCACGACTGGCTGCCCGGCCACCGGGGCGTCGACCTCGCCGCGGGCACCGGGGAGAGCGTCCTGGCCCCGGCACCGGGGGTCGTCACGTTCACCGGCCCGGTCGCCGGGCGCGACGTGGTCGTCGTGACGCACGACGACGGCCTGCGCACGTCGCTCGAGCCGGTCACCGCCGTGGCACCGCGGGGGACGCGTGTCGCCGCAGGGAGCGTCCTCGGGACCGTGCAAGGGCCGGGAGGCGGCGGGGCCATCGCGAGCCACTGCGCGGCCACCTGCGTGCACTGGGGCGTGCGGCGGGGCGAGCGCTACGTCGACCCGCTCGCGCTGCTCGGCGAGCGGCCGCCGATCGTGCTCCTCCCGCTCGGAGAGCCGTGACCGGAGGACCCGCGCGTCCGGAGCCTCAGGCGCGTGGGAAGGCCTGCTCGAACGAGCTGCGGAGCCGCTCGGCCGTCACGTGGGTGTAGCGCTGCGTCGTCGCGAGCGAGGAGTGCCCGAGGATCTCCTGGACGCTGCGCAGGTCCGAGCCGCCCGCGAGGAGGTGCGTCGCGGCGCTGTGCCGCAGGTCGTGCGGAGCGACGTCGTCGACCCCGGCCGCCTGCGCGAGCCGGTGCACCGCGTCGCGCACCTGTCGCTGCCCCCACCGACCGCCCCGGTCCCCGACGAGGAGCGCCGCACCCGACCGCTCCGTCACGAGCGCCGGCCGACCCGCGTCCAGCCAGCGGGTCACGGCCCGCGCCGCCGGGACGCCGAACGGGACGACGCGCTCCTTGTCGCCCTTGCCGAGCACCCGGACGACCCGCTGCGACAGGTCCACGTCGTCCACGTCGATCCCCGCGAGCTCGCCCACGCGGATGCCGGCCCCGTAGAGGAGCTCCGCGGCGGCCCACTCGCGCAGCCGGGCCGGCTCGCCCGACGCGGCCGCCTCCCGCGCGCAGTCGAGCATGCGACCGGCCGCGTCGGCCGTGAGCACGGTCGGCAGGGTGCGCGGGACGCGCGGGCTCGCGAGCCGTGCCGCCGGGTCCGCCGCGACGCGACCGGTCCGCCGCGCCCAGTCGAAGAACGCGCGCGCGGCGGCGCCCCGGCGCGCGAGCGTCGCGCGGGCGAGCCCGCGTTCCGACTGCTCCGTCAGCCATGCGCGCAGGGCGGCGAGGTCGACGTCGCTCGGCGACGCCGCGCCGTGGCGTGCCGCATGACCCAGCAGCGACTCGACGTCGCCCGTGTACGCGCGCACCGTGTGCGCGGACGACCCCTGGGCGAGCTCGAGGTGCACGGCGAAGTCCGCGAGCGCCGCGCGCAGGGCCGCCGGCAGCGCGTCGGCCGACGCGGGCGCCCGGTCGGCGCCCTGCTCGGCCGCCGGGTCGTCGGGGAGGTCGGACGGGGTCACGCGACCAGTCTGGCGCGTGCGCCTGCGCGCCTCGCGGAGGCGCTCCGTCCGGGTGCCCTTCCGGAGACGCGCCGTCCGGTGTGCTCTCCGGGGTCAGACCGCGCGCACGCGCCGCCAGCCGCCGGACGTCCGCTCGGCCAGGCCGCGGATCTCGAGCCGGCCGAGGGCACCGACGGTCTCGGGGACGGCGAGCCCCGCCGACCGCGCGACGGCGTCCGTCGGCACCCCTGACCGCAGCGGCAGGGCGTCCCACGTCCGGGTCTCGACGGCGTCGAGCCCGTCGTACACGGCGTCGCGGGGCGCCCTGCGCGTCCCCGCGGCCGGTGCTGCCGGCGCCGCGTCCCGTGCCAGCGCTCCGGCCAGCTCCGCCACCTCGTCGGCGTCGGTGACGCACACGGCGGCACCGTCGCGCAGGAGCCGGTGGCAGCCGGTCGACGCCATCGAGGTCACGGGTCCGGGGACGGCGCCGACGGGCCGCGAGAGCTCGGCGGCCCGGACCGCCGTGCTGAGCGATCCCGAGCGCCAGGCCGCCTCCACGACCACGGTCGCGCCCGCGAACGCCGCGATGAGCCGGTTGCGCAGCAGGAAGCGGACCCGGCTGGGCACGGAGCCCGGCGGCACCTCCGACACGACGGCGCCTCCGGTCCCGACGACGGCCCGGAGGAGCTCCGTGTTGCCGACGGGGTACAGCCGGTCCACCCCGCCCGCGAGGAACGCGACCGTCGGGCCGCCGGACACGAGCGCCGCGCGGTGGGCCGCGGCGTCGATGCCGTAGGCACCGCCCGAGACGACCGTGAACCCGCGCGCCGCGAGACCGGACGCGATCTCCCCGGTCACGTGGCGCCCGTAGTCCGTGCACGCGCGTGCCCCGACGACCGCGACGGATCGCGCCGCCAGCGCCGCCAGGCCGTCCGAGCCACGGACCCAGAGCGCGAGCGGACGGCCCGGACCCAGGTCGTCGAGGGGCGTCGGCCAGCCCGGGTCGCCCGGGACGACGAGGGAGCCGTCGAGCCGGTCGAGCACGTGGAGCTCGCGGCGTGGGTCGAGGCCCTCCAGCCGCGGTGCCCAGCGCGCGACGGCGCGCAGGAGCCGCGCGACGGGCCCGCTCCGCGGGTCGCGACCGGGCGCGGGCCGGTCGTCGCCGGCTGCCGCGGTGCCCGGCCCGGCCCCTCCGAGCAGCGGCCCCAGCCCCGACCCGCCGTCGTCGGCGACCTCCGCGAGCCGGACGAGCTCGCGGCGGGCCTGCGCCGGGTCGTTCACCGCCTCGACGAGCCAGGCCAGCGCGCCCGGGGCCCCGAGCTGCTCGACGAACGCGACCGCGACCTCGTCCCCGGGCTCCGCCAGGCGCGACCACGCCGCCCGCGCGAGCCGGTCGTCGGCGACGTCGAAGACCGGCCGCACGGGAGCCGTCGGGGCGGCCCGGCGCTCAGCCACGGTAGCCCCGCGTCCGGAGCGCGAGCCCGGCCCCGACGTCGGCGCGCGTGGGTGCGGCGTGCCCGGCGAGGTCGGCGACCGTCCAGGCGAGGCGCAGCACACGGTCCGCGCCGCGCAGGCTCAGCGTGCCGCGGTCGAGCGCGGCGTCGACGTCCGTCAGCAGGCCGGGGTCGGGCCCCAGCCGGTCGCGCAGCCACGTGCCGGGCACCTCGGCGTTCGTCCGCCACGGCGTCCCGGCCAGGCGCGCTGACGCCGTCTCCCGGGCGGCGGCGACCCGTCGCGCGACCGCCGCGCTCGGCTCCGGCCGCCCGGCGTCCGCGCGCTCGACCCGGGTGACGGGACGGACCTCGACCTGGACGTCGACCCGGTCGAGCAGCGGACCGGAGAGCCGGCCGAAGTAGCGGCGCTGCGCGACGGGCGAGCACGTGCACTCGAGCCCCTTCCCGACGCCCTTGCCGCACGGGCACGGGTTCGCCGCCAGGACGAGCTGGAAGCGCGCGGGGTAGCGCGCCGTCCCCCCGGCCCGGTGGATCACGAGCTCGCCGTGCTCGAGCGGCTGCCGCAGGGTCTGCAGCACGCGCGCCCCGAACTCCGGTGCCTCGTCCAGGAAGAGGACCCCGCGGTGCGCGCGCGACGCGGCACCGGGCCGGGGCAGGCCGCTGCCGCCCCCGACGATCGCCGCCGGGGTGGCCGTGTGGTGGGGGTCCTCGTACGGCGGGCGGCGGACGAGCCCGGAGCCCGGGTCGAACACCCCGGCCACCGAGTGGACGGCGGTCACCTCGACGGCCTCTCCCTCCGTGAGGTCGGGCAGGATCCCGGGCAGCCGTGACGCGAGCATCGTCTTGCCCGCGCCCGGCGCACCGACCAGCAGCAGGTGGTGCCCGCCCGCCGCGGCGACCTCGAGCGCGTGCCGAGCCTCGTGCTGCCCGACGACGTCCGCGAGGTCGCCCGGCTGCGGCCGCGCGGCGGCCGGACGGGGCACCACGACCGGTGGCGCGGCACCGCCCGGGTCGTCGAGCGACGCCCCGTGGAACCGGGCGACGTCGGCGAGGGTCGTGGCCCCCACGACGTGCGCTCCCGGCACCAGCCGGGCCTCCTCGGCGTCCGCCGCGGGCACGACGACGTCGGGGAACCCGGCGGCGACGGCCGCGGCCACCGCGGGCAGGACGCCGCGCACGGGCTGCAGGCGGCCGTCGAGGCCGAGCTCCCCGAGGTGCACGACGTCCTCCACGGCGCGCAGCGGGACGACCTGGGCTCCCGCGAGCAGCGCGACCGCGATCGCGAGGTCGAAGCCCGTGCCGGACTTGGGGAGCGCCGCGGGCGAGAGGTTGATCGTGACCTTGCGCTGGGGCCACGGGATGCCCGACGAGGTGACCGCCGCACGCACGCGGTCGCGCGACTCGCTGAGCGCCGCGTCCGGGAGCCCGACGAGCACGAAGCCGGGCACCGAGGCAGCCAGGTGCGCCTGCACCTCGACGACGTGGCCCGACAGCCCGACGAGCGCGACAGCGCGGGTCGTCCCCAGACCCATCAGGCGCTCACCCCGACGAGGTGCTCCACCTGCGCCGCGCCCGCGCGCGCCACGAGCACGGCGACGACGTCGATGCGGACCGACCGTGCGCGCACGTCGTGGGTCGCGAGCCACTCCCCCGTGAGCCGGCGCAGGCGACCGAGCTTCGCGGGCGTCACGGCCTGGGCAGGGTGCCCGAACCCGGTGCCGCGACGCGTCTTCACCTCGACGGCGACCAGCACGTCACCGTCCAGCGCGACGACGTCGAGCTCGCCGCGCGTCCCGCGCCAGTTGCGGTCGAGCACGGTCCAGCCGGCCTCGACCAAGTGGGCCGCGGCCACCCTCTCCCCGTACCGCCCGACGGCGTCCTTCGCTCCCATGGGGCTCACCTCCGCCGCCCACCGTGGGCGACGGGGAGGACGCGGCGCCAGCGACCCGCGACCGCCTGTGGACGGGACCCTCAGGAAGCGGCCGTGTGGACGGCCACGACCGTGGTCAGAGCTGGAGCTCCGCCTTCGCGAGCTCCTCGACGTTGACGTCCTTGAAGGTCACCACCCGGACCGACTTCACGAACCGCGCCGACCGGTACACGTCCCACACCCACGCGTCCGCGAGCCGCAGCTCGAAGTACACCTCGCCCGCGGCGGAACGCACCTGGAGGTCCACCTGGTTCGCCAGGTAGAAGCGGCGTTCGGTCTCCACCACGTACGAGAACAGGCCCACCACGTCGCGGTACTCGCGGTACAGCGCGAGCTCCATCTCGGTCTCGTAGTTCTCGAGGTCTTCGGCGCTCACGCCTCCATCATGGACCATCGAGCGCTCCGCGCCCGCCTCAGCTCGTGGGCAGCCCGGCGTCGGGGTCGAGCTCGAGGACGTCCACGGGCTCGCCGTACGCGGGGGCGCCGAGACCCTCGTCCCCGCGCTCGGGCAGGCGCCAGGACCGGCGGTGCTGCGGCGTCGGGCCGTGCTCGCGCAGAGCCTCGACGTGGGCCGCCGCGCCGTAGCCCTTGTTCTGGTCCCACCCGAAGGCCGGGTACTGCCGCGCGAGGCTGGTCATGAGACCGTCGCGCTCGGTCTTCGCGAGCACGCTCGCCGCGGCGACGGAGGCGCACTGGAGGTCGGCCTTGACCAGCGTGCGCACGCGCGGGTCGACGATCCGCTCGTCGTCGTGCGGGTCGAGGTCGAACGCCTCGAAGAGGTCGACCGCCGAGGGGCGGCTGAGCCAGTCGTGCTTGCCGTCCAGGAGGACCGCGTCGACGTCGCCGACCGTGCGGCGCACCTGGGCGAGCGCGCGGCGGCCCGCGAGGCGCAACGCACCGACGATGCCGTGCGCGTCGATCTCGGCCGGACCGGCGTGGCCCACGGCCCACGCGACCGACCACGAGCGCGCGAGCGGCACGAGGGCCTCGCGCGCGGCCGCGGTGAGGAGCTTGGAGTCGGTGAGACCGGGCGGGCACGGCTTCGTGGCGAGGTCGACGACCACGACGCCCACCGAGACCGGGCCCGCGAGCGCGCCGCGGCCGACCTCGTCCATGCCGGCGACGAGCCGGGCGCCGTCGCGCAGCATCGCGCGCTCCTGGCGCAGGTCCGGACGACGCCGCGCGGGCGCGCGGCGCCCGCGCGAGGGTGCCGCCGGCGGCGGAGCGACGGGCGCCGCGGCGGGCGCGGGAACGGCGGGAGGCGCGACGGCGTCGAGCGTCACGGCTCCACCTCGGGCACGTCGGCGAACACGTCACCGGGGTTGCGCAGCAGGCCGAGATGGGAGAGCGGCCAGACCTTGACGAACGCCATCCCGACCACGTTGCCCATCGGCACGAACCCGCCGCCGGGCTTGCCCGTGTTGTAGCGCGAGTCCGCCGAGTTCTGCCGGTTGTCGCCCATGACGAACAGCATGTCCTCGGGCACGGTCCGGTCGAACGGGTCCTGGCTGGGGATCGAGCCGGGCTTGATGTACGTCTCGTCGATCGAGACGCCGTTGACGCTCACGCGCCCCTCGGCGTCGCAGCACACCACGTGGTCGCCCGGCGTGCCGATCACCCGCTTGATGAGGTGCTCGCCCGTGTCCTGCGGCAGCAGGCCGACGAAGGTCAGCGCCGCGCGCAGCGCCTCCGACACCGGGCTCTCGGCCTGCGGCACCGGCGGCGGCAGCCACCCGCCCGGGTCCTTGAACACCACGATGTCTCCGCGGTGCACGTCGAACGCACCCGGCACGAGCCGGGACACCATCACCCGGTCGCCCTCGACCAGCGTGTCCTCCATGGACGCGCTCGGGATGAAGAACGCCTGCACGAGGAACGTCTTGATGATCAGCGACAGCACGAGCGCGCTGACCACGATGATGGCCGTCTCGCGCAGCAACGACGACTTCCGGGCCGGGCGCTCGCGCGAGCCGCGCGACGAGCCGCCCGCCCCGTCGGCGGCGAGGTGCTGGCCGTGCGGGCCCGCCCCGTCGTCCTCGGGACCGAGCGCCGCGCGCTCGGTGCCGGCGTCGGGCTGCGGGCCGCGGGGCGGGGCGCTGTCGGTCACGCGTTCACAATGCCACCTTCCGGCGACTTCCGAGAAACGGACCGGCCATCGGACCGCGGGTCCGGGGACGACGACGGCGGCCGTCCCGAGGGGACGGCCGCCGTCGGACGAGCGGAGCGGCAGCGCGTGTCGGCCGTCTGTCGACGGTCCGTCGACGGCCTGCCGGCAGCCGATCAGCGAGCAGGCGCGGTGTCGCGCTTCTCCTTGATCTTCGCCTTCTTGCCGCGGAGCGCGCGCAGGTAGTACAGCTTGGCGCGACGCACGTCACCGCGCGTCACGACCTCGACCGAGTCGATGGACGGCGAGTGCACGGGGAACGTGCGCTCGACACCCACGCCGAAGCTGATCTTGCGGACCGTGAACGTCTCACGGATCCCGCTGCCCTGACGGGCGATCACGACGCCCTGGAACGCCTGGACGCGGGAGCGCGTGCCCTCGACGACCTTGACGTTGACCTTGAGCGTGTCGCCGGGGCGGAACTCCGGGACGTCGCTGCGCAGCGATGCTGCGTCGACGCTGTCCAGCGTGTGCATGTGCTTCTCCTCGTCCGCCACAGGTCGGACGCGTGCTCGTGGCCCGGGCGCGCCGGGCCGTCGTCGTCTGTCGGTTGGGGTGTGCCGTGCTGCGCGTGGACGGTCGACCACCTCGCGGTCGTCGTCCGTCGTGCCAGTCCGCCCGAGGATCCGGGCGCGGGCTCCCCTGTGGCAGAGGTTCCGGGGCGGCACACACCGATCGACCATTCTGCCACACCCGGGGGGTTGCCGGCAGCCGGCGTCTCGCGGAGTCGACGCGACCTCAGGGAGCGCCGTGCGCGGCGGGCACGAGGCGACCGTCGACGACGGCCCACCCCACCTCCGCGAGGACCTCCAGGTCGTGCCGGTCGAGCCCGTCGACGGCCAGCGCACGCACCATGTCCGGCCGTCGCGCGGCGGTCCGGCGCAGGGCCTGGTCGCGGCGCCAGCGATGGATTCGCGCGTGATGACCCGACAGGAGCACGTCGGGCACCTCGAGGTCGCCCCAGGCGGGCGGCTTCGTGTACACGGGGTACTCGAGCAGGCCCGCGGCGCCGTGCGACTCCTCGACCAGCGACTCGGGGTTGCCAACGACGCCCGGCAGCAGCCGCCCGACCGCCTCGACCATGACGAGCGCGGCGACCTCTCCCCCGTTGAGGACGTAGTCGCCGATCGACAGCTCGCTGACCCGCATCCCGGCCGACCGGTAGTGCTCGGCGACGCGCGCGTCGATCCCCTCGTAGCGTCCGCAGGCGACGACGAGGTGCTCCTCGGTCGCGAGCGCCTCCGCCGTGCGCTGCGTGAAGGTCTCGCCCGACGGCGTCGGCACGACCAGGTGCACCGCGCCCGCCGCGTCCGGCGTCCCCGCCGAGAGGCCCGCCACGTCGTCGATCGCGCGGCCCCACACGTCGGGCCGCATGACCATGCCCGCCCCGCCGCCGAACGGCGTGTCGTCGACGGTGCGGTGCCGGTCGGACGTCCAGTCCCGCAGGTCGTGCACGCGCAGGTCGAGGATCCCCGCGGCGCGCGCCTTGCCGACGAGCGACAGGTCGAGCGCGGCGAGGTAGTCGGGGAAGATCGTGACGACGTCGATCCGCACGTCAGGCCTCGCCGTCGTGCCGGTCGTCGGTCTCGCTCGCGGTGGAGCCCGACGTGTCGGCGCCGTCCGGCGCCGCGACCTCGAGCCGGTCCGCGTCCGACGCGAGCAGCCCGCCCGGCGGGTCGAGCACGACCCGCCCGCCCGCCACGTCGACGAGCGGGACGATCTGCCGGACGAACGGGACGAGCGTGCGGGCCCCTCCCGTCTCGCGGAGCACGAGGACGTCGTGCGCGGGCAGGTGCTCGAGGCCGTCGATGCGTCCGAGCGTCCGGCCGTCCGGGTCCTCCGCGCGGAGCCCGACGAGCTCGTGCGGGTACCACGCGTCCTCCTCGTCGGACGCCTCGACCTCGACGACGAGCTCGACGCCACGGAGGGCTTCCGCGGCCGTGCGGTCGCGGACCCCCTCGAACCCGACGAGCCAGCGTCCCTGGTGCACCCGCACGGTCGCCACGGTCAGCGGGCCCGACGCAGCGGGACGCGTCTCCAGGCGCTCGCCCACCGCGAGGCGCTCCTCGGGCTCGTCGGTGCGCAGGTCGAGCACGACCTCGCCACGCAGTCCGTGCGCCTTGCCGACGCGCGCGACGGTCAGCTCCATGGTCGTCACTCCTCCGGTGGTCCTGGTCGGGGTGGTGCCGGGTCGGCACCGGGTCTCGCAGCGGGTACAGGAAGGCCCGGCCCGCCGGTCGGCGGGCCGGGCCTAGCCCGTGGCCCCTCACGGGGCACGATGGTGCGGGCCTCAGCGGCGGTCGACGTCCACGACGTCGACGCGGACCGGCCCGTCGGTCGCGAGCGCGCCGATCACCGTGCGCAGGGCACGGGCGGTGCGCCCGCCACGACCGATCACGCGGCCGAGGTCGTCCGGGTGCACCCGGACCTCGAGCAGGTCACCGCGACGCAGCGTCTTCGCGTTCACCCGGACGTCGTCCGGGTTGTCCACGATGCCGCGCACGAGGTGCTCGAGCGCCTCGGCGATCATCAGGCCTGCTCGTCGGCAGCGGCCTCGTCGGCCGCGTCGGCGGGCTCCTCGGCCGGAGCCTCGGCCTTCTTCTCGGCGGCCTTGGCCTTGACCTTCTCCGCGTCGGCGGCGGCGGCCTCGATCGCGGCGGCCGGGTCGACCTTCTCGCCCTTGACCTTGAGCGTGCCCTCGGCCCCGGGCAGGCCCTTGAACTTCTGCCAGTCGCCCGTGATCTTGAGGAGCGCGAGCACCTGCTCGGTCGGCTGCGCGCCGACGCCGAGCCAGTACTGGGCGCGGTCCGAGGTGATCTCGATGAACGAGGGCTCCTCGGTCGGGTGGTACTTGCCGATCTCCTCGATCACGCGACCGTCGCGCTTGGTGCGCGAGTCCGCGACGACGACACGGTAGTACGGCGCACGGATCTTGCCGAGACGCTTCAGACGAATCTTGACGGCCACAGTGGTGGTCTCTCCTGGTTCTGGTTCGGGCGAACCCGGACCCGTCCCGTGGGGACAGGACGAGGAAGGGGTTCAGGACACGGCACGCGCCGGAGAGAGGGGCCGGGGCACGCCGAGTACCGGGACATTGTGCCAGACCGGACCGGCCGGGACCAACCTGCGCGCGAACCTCTCAGCCGGCGTGCGGGGCGACGATCTCGCCGCGCAGCACGACGGCGGTCGGGGCGCGCAGGACGCCGACGTCCTCGCGCGGGTCCTGCGGGTACACGACGAAGTCCGCCGACGCGCCCTCGACGAGCGACGTGTAGCCGAGGTACTCCCGGCCCTGCCAGCTCGCCGCCGCGACGACCGCCGCGTCGGGGATGCCGGCGGCCACGAGCTCGGCGCACTCGTCCGCGAGGCGACCGTGCCCGATCGTCCCGCCCGCGTCGGTCCCCACGAGGATCTGGATGCCCGCCTCGTACAGTGCCCGGGCCTGCTCGTACCGTCGCTCGTGGAGCCGTCGCATGCGCGCCGCGAACACCGGGTACTTCCCGTCGGCCTGCCGGGCGATCGCCTCGAACTGCCCGACCTGCAGCAGCGTCGGCGTGACGGCGATCCCCCGCTCGGAGATCTCGTACATCAGGTCCGGGTCGATCCCCGTGCCGTGCTCGATCCCGTCGACGCCGGCGGCGAGCAGCGACGGGATCACCTCCTCCGAGAACGCGTGCACGGTGACGCGCGCGGCCTCGGCGTGCGCGGCCGCGACGGCCTCCGCGAGGACGTCGTCGGGCCACAGCGGTCGCAGGTCGCCCTCGGACCCGAGGTCGCGGTCGATCCAGTCACCGACGATCTTCACCCAGCCGTCGCCCTGGCGCGCCTCGCGGCGGACGGCCTCGGGGAGCTGCGCGACGTCGTCGAGCTCGAGCCCGTAGTGCCGCAGGTAGCGCTTGGGACGCGCGAGGTGACGCCCGGCCCGCACGAGCCGCGGCAGGTCGCGCCGCCCGTGGACCCACCGCGTGTCGAGCGGCGAGCCGGCGTCGCGCACGAGGAGGACGCCGCTGTCGCGGTCCGTGACGGCCTGGTCCTGCGCCGTCGCCGCGTCGACCGCGCCCTGCGCCCCCAGGCCGACGTGGCAGTGCACGTCGACGAGGCCGGGCAGGGCCCAGCCCTCGAGCTCCACCATGTTGGTGCCCTGGGCGGACGGCCGCGTGAGGCTGATCCGTCCGTCCTTGACCCACAGGTCGCCCACCTCGCGGTCGTCGCCGACGATGACGTGGCCGCGGACGTGCAGCGTGGGGCCTTCCAGCGCGGACATGCGGCTCCTGGGTGAGGACGGTCAGGACGGTCGGCCCGGTTCGCGGGCCCGGGAGGCACCGGACGGGTGCCACGGACATAACCTAGCGCCACCTGGCGACCAGGCGGCTGCGGGACGCACCCGGGACACGACGCGGCGCCCGGGCGCGGCGGTCGGTCAGCGGCCGAGCAGCTTCTCGAACCCGGGCGGGAGCTGGAGGTCGTCGGGCGTCGTCCGGGCCGGCTCGGCGGGGCTGCCGACGCCGAACGCCGACCCGGCGGGCGCGGACGGTCCGGGGGTCTCGCCCGCCGCGCGGGCGGCGGCCGCGCGCTCCTGCGCGGCGCGCTTCGCCGGGTTGCCCGACTTGCCCTTGACCTTGCGCTGCGGCGCCTGGCGACCGCGAGCCTTCTTGCCGCCCATGCCCGGCAGGTTGCCCATGCCCGGCATCCCCGGCATGCCGCCGCCCCGGCTCATCTGCCGCATCATCTTCTGCGCCCCGGCGAACCGCTCGAGGAGCTGGTTGACGTCGCTGGTCGTCACGCCGGACCCGCGCGCGATGCGCGCGCGGCGCGACCCGTTGATGATCTTCGGGTTGTCGCGCTCCGCGGGGGTCATCGAGCGGATGATCGCCTCGATGCGGTCGACCTCGCGCTCGTCGAAGTTGTCGAGCGCCTCGCGCATCTGGCCCATGCCCGGGAGCATCCCGAGCATCTTCTTCATCGAGCCCATGTTCTTCATCTGCTGCATCTGCACCAGGAAGTCCGCGAGCGTGAAGTCCTGTCCCGTGGCGACCTTCTCCGCCATCTTCGCGGCCTGCTCGGCGTCGAACGCCTTCTCGGCCTGCTCGATGAGCGTGAGGACGTCGCCCATGTCGAGGATGCGCGACGCCATGCGGTCCGGGTGGAACGCCTCGAAGTCGGTGAGCTTCTCGCCGGTCGAGGCGAAGAGGATCGGGCGCCCGGTGACGCCGCGCACGGACAGCGCGGCACCGCCGCGCGCGTCGCCGTCGAGCTTGGTGAGCACGACGCCCGTGAAGTCGACGCCCTCCTCGAACGCCTTCGCGGTCGCGACGGCGTCCTGACCGATCATCGCGTCGATGACGAACAGGACCTCGTCGGGCTGCACGGCGTCGCGGATGTCCGACGCCTGCTGCATGAGCACGGCGTCCAGGCCGAGGCGGCCCGCGGTGTCGACGATGACGACGTCGTGCTGACGCTGCCGCGCCGTCTCGACGCCCTCGCGCGCGACGGCGACCGGGTCGCCGATCACGTCGTCGACCTCGACGCCGCTCTGGTTGCCGGGGTGCGGCGCGAACACGGGCACCCCCGCGCGCTCGGCGACGACCGAGAGCTGGGTGACGGCGTTCGGGCGCTGGAGGTCGGCGGCGACGAGGAGCGGCGTGTGCCCCTGCTCGCGCAGGTGCAGGGCCAGCTTCCCGGCCAGGGTCGTCTTTCCCGCACCCTGGAGGCCCGCGAGCATGATGACGGTCGGGGGCGTCTTGGAGAAGCGCAGCCCGCGGCTCTCACCGCCGAGGATGCCGACGAGCTCCTCGTTGACGATCTTGACGACCTGCTGCGCCGGGTTGAGCGCGCCCGAGACCTCGGCCGAGAGCGCGCGCTCGCGCACGGTCGCGCTGAACTCGCGCACGACGGGGACCGCGACGTCGGCGTCGAGCAGCGCGCGCCGGATCTCCCGGATCGTCGCGTCGATGTCCGCCTCGGACAGCCGGCCCTTCGCACGCAGGTTCTTGAAGGTCGAAGTCAGTCGGTCCGACAGCGTGTTGAACACCGCGTCATCCTCACCAGTCGTCGGAAGTCTCGTCCGCGTCGGCGCTCCCGCCCGCCGTCGCCCGAGGTCGGGCGCGGGCTGGCAGAGGACGCGCCGTCCGCGAGGGACCAGCCTACCCGGCGGCGTCCGGTTCTCCCGGCACGTCTCTCGGCACAGCCCGCAGCACCCGGAGCGTCTCCCCCACGAGGTCGTCGACGAGGCGAGCACGCCAGGCGGTCCACGCGCTCGGGCCGAGCGAGGACGCGTCGGCCTCGGTGAGCGCCCGCAGCACCTCGAGCAGGTCGGCGCGGTGGTCGACGGCGGCGGCGAGCTCGGCCACCGTCGCCGGGTCGTCGGGGTCCTCGCTCACGGCGAGGCGGGACAGCGTCAGGTGGTGGCGCACGAGCCGCTCGACGTCGGACACGACGTCCGGCTCGAACCCCATCCGGCCGAGGATCGCGGGCACGAGGCGCGCGCCCTCGACCGAGTGGTCGACGGCTCCCGCACGCTTGCCGATGTCGTGCAGCACCGCGGACAGCAGGAGCAGCTCCGGTCGCTCGACGTCCTTGCGGACGCGCGCGGCACGCGCGACGACCTCCACGAGGTGCCGGTCGACGGTGTGCCGGTGCACGGCGGCGCGCTGCGGGCGGTTCCGCACGCCCGCCCACTCGGGGATCCACGTGGTCACGACCCCGGCCAGGTCGAGCGCCTCCCACACGGCCACCTGGGCCTGCCCCGACCCGAGGAGGGAGAGGAACGCGGCGCGCGCGGCACGCGGCCACGGCTCGGGCAGGGGCGGGCACTGGGCGAGGCTCGCGACGGAGACCGGCGAGAGCGTGAGGCCCGTCCGCGCGGCGGTGGCGGCGGCGCGCAGGGACAGGAGCGGGTCGGACGCGGGGTGGGCGTCCACGGCGAGCACGAGCTCGCCGTCGTGCTCGACGAGCCCGTCGCCGACGGACCGCAGGCGGGGCGCCGTCCGACGGCCCCGGACGAGCACCGGACGCCGCGTGACCGACGGCCGCTGGAGCGCCTGGCGGGCGCGCCGGACCGTGGTGTCGAGCGCGTAGGAGACCTCACGGCCCGCCGCCGCGAGGCTCGCGAGCAGCTCGTCGGGGTCGTCGAAGCCGGACAGCGCGGCGACCTCGTCGAGGTCGGCCAGCAGGAGCCGGCTCGTGTGCCGCCCCGTGACGACCTGCAGGGTGTCCCGTACGTCGAGCAGGTGCGCGTGCGCGCGGTCGACCGACCCGTGAGGGCGGTCCGTGAGCCACGTCGCGGCCAGGGCCGAGAGCACGACGGCGTCCCGGATGCCCCCGCGCGACTCCTTGAGGTCGGGCTCGATGAGGTAGGCCAGCTCGCCCGACCGCTCGGCGCGCTCGCGCGTGGACGCGAGCAGGTCGGGCAGGCGGCGGCGCGACGCGGAGCGCCAGTCGGTGAGGACGGCGGACGACGCCCGGTGCACGACGACCGCGTCGCCGGCCACGGCACGCACGTCGAGCCAGCCGACGGCCGCGGGCACGTCCTTGGACGCCACCTGGCGGCACTGCGAGAGCGAGCGCACGGAGTGGTCGAGGTCGACCCCGGCGTCCCAGAGCGGGTACCACAGGCGCTCGGCGACGCGGGCGACGTCGTCCGCCGTGTGGCTGCGCCCGTCGTGGACCAGGACGAGGTCGAGGTCGCTCGCGGGCCCCATGTCGCCCCGGCCCAGGCTGCCCACCGCGGCGAGCGCGATGCCGTCCGGCGCGACGCCGTCGGTCGCCTCGCGCCACAGGCCCTGCAGGGACGAGGTCACGAGGTCGACGACGGCGGCCCGGCGCGCGACCCCGCTGCGGCCGGGGCCGCTCCTGGACCGCGCGACGTCGAGCATCCGCGCGCGGAGGTCCCGCACCCCGTCGGGGTGCGGGACCTCCGCGTCGTGCTCGCCCGGCTGCTGCCCGAGGCGCCCCGCCGATCCCCCTGCGACCCCGCCCGTGGTCGGGGTGTCGGCGTGGTCGGTCATCCGATGGCCCGTCGCCTCACAGGGCGCCGGGGCCGTGCTCGCCCGTGCGCACGCGGGCGACGTCGTCCACCGGGACCGTCCAGACCTTGCCGTCGCCGATCTTGCCGGTCTGCGCCGCCTTGACGATCACCTCGGTGACCGCGGTCGCGTCGGCGTCGTCGACGAGGACCTCGACGCGGACCTTGGGCACCAGGTCGACCGTGTACTCCGCACCGCGGTAGACCTCGGTGTGGCCCTTCTGGCGCCCGTAGCCGCTGGCCTCGCTGACCGTCATGCCCCGCACGCCCGCGGCCTCGAGCCCCGACTTCACGTCGTCGAGCCGGTGCGGCTGGATGATTCCCGTGACGAGCTTCATGCCCGCACCTCCTTGATGACGCTGCCCTGCTGGATGGACTCGTACGCCGTCTCGCCGTGGACCGCGAGGTCGATGCCGCCGACCTCGGCGTCCTCGCTGACCCGCCAGCCCATCGTGGCCTTGAGGATCAGGCCGATGACGAGCGTCGTGGCCGCCGAGAACACGATGGCGACGAGGGCGATGAGGATCTGCACGACGAGCTGCTGCGCGCCGCCGCCGAAGAAGAGGCCCGTGTCGGTGGCGAGGAAGCCGATCGCGACGGTACCCCAGAGGCCCGAGACCAGGTGGACGCCGACGACGTCGAGCGAGTCGTCGTAGCCGAAGCGGTACTTGAGACCGACCGCGAGCGCGGAGAGCGCGCCGGCGACGAGGCCCAGGACGATCGACGTCACGGGGTTGAGGGCGCCCGCGGCCGGGGTGATCGCGACGAGGCCCGCCACGACGCCGGAGGCCGCACCGAGCGACGTCGCGTGGCCGTCGCGGATCTTCTCCGTGAGGAGCCACCCGATGATGCCCGCCGCGGTGGCGCTCGTCGTGTTGACCCACGCGAGGCCGGCGGTCTCGTTCGCCCCGAAGGCCGAGCCCGCGTTGAACCCGAACCAGCCGAACCACAGGAGGGCCGCGCCGAGCATGACGAACGGCAGGTTGTGCGGGCGCATCGGCTCCTTGCCGAAGCCCTTGCGCTTGCCGATGAGGATCGCGAGCACGAGGGCCGCGACACCGGCGTTGATGTGGACGACCGTGCCGCCCGCGAAGTCGATCGGCGCGACCGTGGCGGCGCCGTCCGTCACCCCGAAGACGCGTGCCGCGAGGCCGTTCTCGTTGCCCGAGAGGAAGCCGCCGCCCCAGACCATGTGGGCGAGCGGGAAGTAGGTGACGGTGACCCAGATCGCCGTGAAGGTGAGCCAGGTGCCGAACTTCACGCGGTCGGCCAGCGCACCCGAGATGAGCGCGACCGTGATGATCGCGAACGTCACCTGGAACGCGATGTCCACCACGTTCGGGTAGTTGCCGAGCGTGCTCGCCACGGCGCTGCCGTCGGCGTCGGTGATCGCCCCCGAGAGGCCGAACTGGGCGAACGGGCTGGCGACGAGGCCGCCCGTCCCGGCCTCGCCGTAGGACATCGACCAGCCCCACAGCACGTAGACGACGCCCACGACGGCCATCGCGCCGAACGACATCATCATCATGTTCAGCACGGACTTGGCGCGGACCATGCCGCCGTAGAAGAACGCCAGTCCGGGCGTCATCAGGAGCACGAGGGATGCTGAGGTCAGCATCCACGCGGTTGCCCCGGTGTCCCACTCCATCGGATCATCTCCCCTCGCCAGCCGGGCGGCCGGTCGGGGACTACGGTGGTGCGGGCGGGTTTCCCCCGCGGTGTCGCCGTGTTACGCGGGTGTGACAAGCGTTCCTCGGACGTAAACGTTCCGTTTCACCGCCCCTTCACACCTCCGGGGACGTCGCACCGTGTCCGGATCGCGACACGCTCGTGATCGGAGCGTGACACGACCGTGACCCGTGGACGTCGCCCGTCAGTCGCCGAGGAGCCCGTCGACGAACTGCTCCGGGTCGAACGGGGCGAGGTCGTCGGGTCCCTCCCCCAGCCCGACGAGCTTCACGGGGACGCCCAGCTCGCGCTGCACCGCGACGACGATGCCTCCTCGTGCCGTCCCGTCGAGCTTCGTCAGGACGATGCCCGTCACACCGGCGACCTCGCCGAACACGCGCGCCTGGTTGAGACCGTTCTGCCCCGTGGTCGCGTCGAGGACGAGGAGGACCTCGGAGAGCGGCGCCTCCTTGGTGATGACGCGCCGGATCTTGCCCAGCTCGTCCATGAGGCCCTGCTTGTTCTGGAGCCGGCCGGCGGTGTCGACGAGCACGACGTCCACGCCCTCGGCGCGGCCCCGGCGCACGGCGTCGAACGCCACGGCGGCGGGGTCGGCGCCGTCGCGGTCCGAGCGCACGGTCGGGACGCCGACGCGCGAGCCCCAGGTCTCGAGCTGGTCCGCCGCCGCGGCCCGGAACGTGTCCGCCGCGCCGAGCACGACGCTGCGGTCCTCCGCGACGAGCACGCGCGCGAGCTTGCCGACCGTCGTCGTCTTCCCCGTGCCGTTCACGCCGACGACGAGCACCACGGCCGGCACCGGGTTCCCGTCCTCGCCGGCGTGGGGCGACGTCGCGAGCGACCGGTCGAGCGACGGGTCGACGAGCGCGACGAGCTCCGTGCGGAGCAGGTCGCGCACGCTCGCGGCGTCCCGGACGCCGAGGACGCGGACCTTGGTGCGCAGCGCGTCGATGAGCTCGCCGGCAGGACCGGCGCCCACGTCCGCGAGCAGGAGCGTCTCCTCGAGCTCGTCCCAGTCGTCCTCCGCGAGGTGGTCGCGCGAGAGCACGGAGAGGAGCCGGGCGCCGAGCGGCGAGCCGGAGCGCGCGAGGCGCTCACGGAGCCGGACGAGGCGACCGCCGACGGGCTCCGGCCGCTCGACCGTCGGCGCGGGAGGCGCCTCCTCCACGGGCGGGGCCTGCACCTCGGCGCCCGGGGGCGCCGTCACGGGCTCGCGGGTCGCCGGCGGCTCGGCGGGTGCGGTGGGCGGGGGCTCGACGACGTCGCGGCGACGCCGACGGACCGACACGGTCCCGAAGGTGACGAGGCCGACGAGGAGCAGGACGCCGAGGACGATCCAGAGCGGGAGGAGGTCGTTCACCCCGGAAGTCTCTCAGACGAGGGCGGAGGCCACGCGGCGGTCACGCCCGTGGTCCCGCGGTGGTCACGCCTGAGGGGGACGCTCTCCCGTGTGCAGCGGCCGCACGCGCTCCCGCGCGCGGTGCAGGACGTCGGTGAGCTCCTCCGCGTCGACGTACGCGTTCGACGTCACCTCGGTCGCGGTGAAGAAGTCGTCGATGCTCGTGTCGACCGGCCGAGGCATGCGCACGGTCCCGACGTGGTGGGCGTCCAGGTTCCCGCGGCGACGCCGCCGACGCAGCCCCGAGCGGAAGTCGCGCCAGAACGCGCGCATCCCCTGCTCGCCGGAGCGGTCCCCCGCCGCGCCCGTGGCCTGGGCCTCCGAGCGCGCGACGACGCTCGCGAACAGGAACACGACGGCGGCGACGCCGAGCGTGAGCCCCAGCCACACGAACATCCAGACCATGAGGTCCAGTATCCGGGTCGACGCACGCGGCGCGACCCGTGCCACGCCGTGCCGTCCGATCGGCACCACATCTTCACAAGGCCCGGAATTCCAACGTTTCTCCAGCGTCCGCCCAGGTCGCGCACGTGCCGTGCGGCGGCGTGAGCCCGCTCACACGGGGACCTCCTCGCGCGTCTCGTTCATCCGCTGGCTGATGACGGTCGTCACGCCGTCGCCGCGCATCGTCACCCCGTAGAGGGCGTCGGCGATCTCCATCGTGCGCTTCTGGTGCGTGATGACGATGAGCTGCGAGTCCTCCTGGAGCTCCCGGAAGATCTCGAGGAGCCGGCCGAGGTTGACGTCGTCCAGCGCGGCCTCGACCTCGTCCATGACGTAGAACGGCGAGGGCCGGGCCTTGAAGATCGCGACGAGCAGCGCGACCGCGGTGAGCGAGCGCTCGCCCCCGGACAGGAGCGAGAGCCGCTTGACCTTCTTGCCCGCCGGCCGCGCCTCGACCTCGATCCCGGTCGTGAGCATGTCGTCCGGGTCCGTGAGTACCAGCCGTCCCTCGCCGCCGGGGAACATGCGCGCGAACACCCGCTCGAACTGCTCGGCGGTGTCGCGGTACGCGTCGGCGAACACCCGCTCGACGCGCTCGTCGATCTCCTTGACGATCTCCAGGAGGTCGGCACGCGACTTCTTGAGGTCGGCGAGCTGGTCCGCGAGGAACTTGTGCCGTTCCTCGAGCGCCGCGAACTCCTCGAGCGCGAGCGGGTTCACCTTGCCGAGCCGACCGAGGTCCCGCTCGGCGGCCCGGAGCCGCTTCTCCTGGGCCGCGCGGTCGTAGGGCACGGTGCGCGGCTCGTCGTCGTCCGACGCGACCGGGACGTCGCGGTGCGGGCCGAGCTCCTCGACGAGGACCGCCGGGTCGAGGCCGAGCTCGTCGACGCTGCGCGCCTGGAGCTGCTCGATGCGCAGCTGCTGCTGCGCGCGCGCCACCTCGTCGCGGTGCGCGACGTCGGTCAGCTCACGCAGGCGGGAGGCGAGGTCGTCGACCTCGCGCCGGGCAGCGGTCACGGCGGCGGGCGGCGTCGAGCATCTGGTAGCGGAACCGCAGCGCGTTGCGCGCGTACCGGGGGCTCGTGTACGTGAGGAACGGCAGGACGTAGATCTCGGTGTCCCAGAAGTAGTGCCCGCTGTACCCGGAGCCCGTGAGGCCCTTGGCGGGGACGCCGTTGCCCTCGGCCCGCGCCGTGGCCTGGGCGAGCTGGAACAGGTTCCAGCGCACGGCCTGCTGGATGCCGGGCTGGCCGGGGACCTCGACGTCGGAGCGCGCCCAGAAGTCGTCGAGCCATTCGCGCTGGAGCGAGAGCTGGCCGTCGACGCCGGTCTCCCGCGCGCGGTCGAGCGTGCGGCGGCAGCGGTCGACGAGCTCGCGCGACGGCACGCCGCGCGACGTGTGGTACGCGACGAGCTTGGTGAGCCGGATGGGGCGGCCGGGCTCGGCGTGGACGCGGAACACGTGCTTGGCGAGGTCCTCGTCGACCTGCGTGCGCACGTCCCACTCGTTCTCGGTCTCGAGCAGGTCGTCCGCCGCGACGGCGAGCGTCATGCCCGAGTTCGTGGCGCGGTAGGAGAGGACGAGCCGCTCGTCGTCCCCCCACTGGGACTGCGGCTGGAGCACCCGACCGGAGAACTGGTCGGTCTTGCGCGGGTCGAACCCCTCGCCGAGCGAGGCGGAGCGCACGTGGTACTCGTCCTGCCCGTCCTGGCGGTTGAGGATCTGCGACGAGATCGCGACGGGCGCCGCGGCGTCGAGCAGCGTCACCTCGAACGTCATGATCGCCAGGTGCCGCTCGACGAACGACACCATGCGCTCCGAACGGACCTGCACGCGCTTGCCCGACGGCGTCCGCCACAGCAGCTCGCGGCGCAGGACGCCGTCGCGCAGGTCGAGCGACCGCTCGTAGTCGACGAGGTCGGCGACGGGCAGCAGGAGCGGCTCGTCGTCCACGTAGAGCCGGATGACCTTCGCGTCGGGGACGTTGACGATGGTCTGCCCGACGCGCGCGAACCCGTACGCCTCCTCGGCGTGCCGGATCGACCAGGTCTCGTGGAAGCCGTTGACGAACGTGCCGTGCGAGTGGGACTCCCGCCCCTCCTCGACGTTGCCGCGCATGCCGAGGTAGCCGTTCGCGACGGCGAAGAGGGTCTCGGTCACGCCGAGGTCCTCGGCCGAGAACTGCGACTCGACGAGCCGCCAGGGCTCGGCCGGGAAGCGCAGGCGGTCGACGGTGCTCTGCTCGTCGGCGGTCTTGCGGATCACGCGCCCGCCTCCTCGCCGGCCGGTGCGGCGTCGGCCTGCGCGGCCACGGCGGCGCGCGGGCGGTCGAGGACCGTCGCGTCCAGCTCGCCCAGGTCGCTCACGACGACGTCGGCCCCGTGCGCGCGCAGCGCGTCGGCGCCCACGCCGCGGTCGACGCCGAGCACGAGCCCGAAGTCCCCGGCGGCACCGGCCTGGACGCCCGAGAGCGCGTCCTCCACGACGACCGCCTCCGCGGCCGGGACGCCGAGCAGCTCGGCCGCGCGCAGGTAGGTGTCCGGAGCGGGCTTGCCCGCGATGTGCTCGCGCGCGGCGACGTTCCCGTCGACGACGACGTCGAACCGGTCCGTCAGCCCCGCGGCGGCGAGGACCGCGGGCGTGTTCCGCGACGACGACACGACCGCGACGGCGGCGCCCGCCCCGGTCACGGCGTCGAGGAAGCGCACGGAGCCCGGGTAGGGCGTGATGCCCTCGTCGGCGAACATGCGGTTGACGATCTCGTCCTTGCGGTTGCCCAGCGCGCACACCGTGCCCTCGCCCGGCGCGTCCGTGACCTCGCCGCGCGGCAGCTCGACGCCGCGCGACGCGAGGAACGTCGCGACGCCGTCGTACCGGGGCTTGCCGTCGATCGACGCGAAGTAGTCCGCGGCGGTGTACGGGGCGAGGCCGTGCGCGGCGCAGTACGGCGCGAACAGCCGTTCCCAGGCGCGCATGTGGAGCTCGGCGGTCGGCGTGAGCACGCCGTCGAGGTCGAACAGCACGGCTCGCAGGACGGGCATGGGGGTCCTTCGCGGTGGGGGGACGGGTCGGCGCGGAGGACACGTCCGTGCCGTCCGGAGAGCCGGGGCACGGCCGTCCGCACGTCGCCGTCGTGACCGCCGCGCGGGGTCAAGCGTACGCACGACGGGCGGTGTGCGGGAAGCCGCCGAGCCGACGCCCAGGCGGCGCTCAGGCGTGGGCGCGCTCCGCCAGCACGTCGGCGACGCGGCCCAGGTTCGCGAGCAGGGCGCGGTGCTCGTCGGGAGTGCCCGCGACGCCCCGACCCGGCCCTCCCCCGGCACCCCGGGGGGCGCCCAGGAGCGTGACGTCGTCGAGCGCGGGCAGCGGGAGCCCGATCCGGCGCCACGGCACGCTCACCAGGTCGGCGAGCTCGCCCAGCGCGGGGCCGGCGCACTGCGACACCTGTGCGGGCGGGAGCGCGGCCCACAGGCCGACGCCCCGCTCGACCGCGCGCGCGACGGTCTCCCACGTCTTCTCGTCCCACGGCCCGAGCGCGAGGCCGACGGCGTCGGCGCCCGCGAGCACGACGGGCGCCACGCCCACCCAGGCGCCTCCCACGTGGACGACCGTCGACGCCGACGCGGCGCGTGCGGCGTCGAGCACGGGCCGCAGCCCGTCCACGAGATCCGGGCCGGGCACCGCGCGCAGGCGCGAGTAGCCCGAGAACGACGGGAGCACGCCCGCCCCGACCTGGGCGAGCAGCGGCTCGTCGACCTGCACGACGACGTCCGCCCCGGGGACCTGCCGGCGCACCTGCGCGACGTGGTCGCCCACGGCCACCGCGAGCGCCTCGACGACCTCGCGCACGGCGCCCCGGTCGGACAGCACGCGGTCGCCCCGGGCGAGGTAGACGTCCGCGGCGAGCGTCCACGGCCCGGTGACGGTCACGGCGAGCGGGCCCGAGTACCCCGCCCCCGCGATGGCGAGCGCCTCTAGGTCCTCGCGCAGGAACGCCTCAGCCCGCCGCCGGTCCGCGCCGCCGTGGTCGGCGAGCTTCCAGCCGTGCGGACCCAGCTCGACGGGCAGCTCCGGCAGCAGCGCGGCGGTGCGCCCGGTCGCGTCCGCGCCGGGTCCGCGCCCCGGGAGCTGGACGAGGAACGGCACTCCGCGCACGCCCGTCGGGACCTCGGCGAGGTCGCCGAGCACCGTGAGCTGCGCCTCCAGCACGTCCGCTCCCTCGCCGCCGGGCCACGGGCCGAGCCCGCTCACCGCGGTCATGCCGTACCCCCGTGCGAGCGCTCGCCCCGGGCGTCGCCCGGCCTCTCGTCACGAACCACGTGCCGTCCACCTCTCTCCAGGAGCACACTGGGAAACCGAGCCGTGCCGCGACCCCGCCGGGGTCCGGGGGCCGCGCGGCCACCGAGCACGAGGGTGTGCGGAAGGGCTCCGACATGGGCACGCACGAGAACAAGGCCGCGGCGGTCGCCGTGCACACGCGGGCGATCCCCGGCAACCACGGCGACGCGCTCGCGACGCTGCTCGGGCCCGGGTTCCGCAACCACGACACGTCGCCGGGCTGCGAGGGCGGCGTCGACGCCCTCCTCGCGATGATGCACTGGTACGACGAGGCGTTCGAGGACCAGAGCGTCGAGGTCCTGCACGCCGTCGCGGAGGGCGACCTCGTCGCGCTGCACGTCGAGCTCAGCGCGCGTCACACCGGGTTCTTCCGCGGCGTCGCGCCGACGGGGCGGCGCTTCCGGGTGCGCGAGATGCACGTGCTGCGCTTCGCCGAGGGCCAGGAGGTCGAGCACTGGTGCGTGCGCGACGAGTCGGCGCTCGTGCGCGCGCTCGCTCACCCCGCGCCCGTCGGCGTCGGCTGACCGGCCGACCGGTCTGCCGACCGTGCCGCCGCGCGGTAGGCACGGTCCACCGTGGCCTGGCCGAGCACGCGCGGCCCGTCGTAGACGACGAGCGACTGCCCGGCCGCGACCCCGCGGAGCGTCGTGCCCGTGAGCTCGACCTCCATCGCGTCGCCGGCGGCCCGGACCCGGGCCGCGACCGGCGCACCGTGCGCGCGGACCTGCACCTCGACGTCGGCGCGCTCCCCCGGCGCCGGGCGCGCGCCGTCGAACCAGACCGCCGCGCCGGCCTCGATCCGGTCGACGCTCAGCAGCTCGGCCGGGCCGACGACCACACGGTTGCTCGCGGGCTGCACGTCGAGCACGTACCGCGGGCGACCGTCCGGCGCGGGGCGGTCGATGCCGAGGCCCTTGCGCTGGCCGACGGTGTACGCGTAGGCGCCGTCGTGCTCGCCGAGCACCGTCCCCTCCGCGTCGACGATCTCGCCCGGGCGCGCGCCCAGGCGGTCGCGGAGGAAGCCCTGCGTGTCGCCGTCGGCGACGAAGCAGATGTCGTACGAGTCGGGCTTCGCGGACACCGACAGCCCGCGCCGCGCGGCCTCGGCGCGCACCTCGTCCTTCGACGCGAAGTCCCCGAGCGGGAACATCGCGCGCGCGAGGCGCTCCGGCCCCATGACGGCGAGCACGTAGGACTGGTCCTTCGCCTCGTTCGGGGAGCGGTGCAGCTCCCGCACGGTGCGCACCCCGCCCGGGGCGGACGCGTCGGGCACGTCGCGCGTCACGACGCGCGCGTAGTGGCCCGTCGCGACGGCGTCGAAGCCGAGCGCCGTCGCCTTGTCGAGCAGCGCCTCGAACTTGATGTGCTCGTTGCACCGCACGCACGGGTTGGGCGTGCGCCCGGCCTCGTACTCGGCGAGGAAGTCGGCGACGACCGTGTCCTCGAACCGCTCCGAGAGGTCCCACACGTAGTACGGGATGCCGAGCACGTCGGCTGCGCGCCGCGCGTCCCCCGCGTCCTCGATCGAGCAGCACCCGCGCGACCCGGTGCGGAACTGGTCGCGGTTGCGCGACAGCGCCATGTGGACGCCCACGACCTCGTGCCCCGCCTCGACCGCGAGCGCCGCGGCGACGGCCGAGTCGACGCCGCCCGACATGGCGGCGAGGACCCTCACGCGGCACCGCCCGCGCGGGTCGGGACCGCGGTGCGGGTCGGAGCAGCGGCACGCGTCGGGCCGGACGCGAGACCCGCCGCCCGCGCTCGCTCGACGGCGGGGGGCAGCGCGTCGAGGAGGCGCGCGACGTCGTCGGGCGTGGACGTGACGCCGAGCGAGAACCGCAGCGCGCCGCGCGCGTCCTGCTCCGGCACGCCCATCGCGAGGAGCACGTGCGACGGCTGCGGCACGCCGGCCTGGCAGGCCGAGCCGGTCGACGCCTGCACGCCCGCGGAGTCGAGCAGGTAGAGGAGCGAGTCGCCCTCGGCCCCGGGGAACGTGAAGTGCGCGTTGCCCGGCAGGCGGGCGGCGTCGCGTCCGCCGGCCCCCGGCTCGGGGCCGCTGAGGACGGCGTCCGGGACCCGCCCGCGGACCCCCGCCACGAGCGCGTCGCGCAGCGCCGCGAGGTGCGCCGCGCGCTCGTCGCGGTGCGCGACGGCCTCGGCGACGGCGACGCCGAACGCGCGGATCGCGGGCGCGTCGAGCGTGCCGGAGCGCACGCCGCGCTCCTGGCCTCCGCCGTGCAGGACCGGGGTGAGGGGCGCGTCGCGCCGCGCGACGAGCGCGCCGACGCCGACAGGCCCGCCGAGCTTGTGGCCGGACACCGTCATCGCGTCCAGACCGCTCGCCGCGAAGTCGACCGGGACCTGACCGACGGCCTGGACCGCGTCGGAGTGCACCGGGATGCCGTGCGGACGCGCGAGCTGGACGACCTCCTGGACGGGCTGCAGCGTCCCGACCTCGTTGTTGGCCCACATGACGGAGATCAGCGCGATCTCCTCGGCGTGCTCGGCGACCTCGGCACGCAGCGCGGCGAGGTCCACGCGGCCCTCGCCGTCGACGGGCAGCAGGACGATCTCGGCGCCCGCGTGCTCGGCCATCCAGAACGCGGGGTCGAGCACCGCGTGGTGCTCGACCGCCGAGACGACGATCCGCCGACGGCGCGGGTCGGTCGTGCGGCGGCCCCAGAACAGGCCCTTGATCGCGAGGTTGTCCGCCTCGGTGCCCCCCGCGGTGAACACGACCTCGCTCGGGCGCGCGCCGAGCGCCGCGGCGATCGACTCGCGCGCCTCCTCGACCGTGCGGCGGGCGGCGCGCCCCGCGGCGTGCAGCGACGACGGGTTGCCGGTGCGCGACAGCTCGTCGACGAGGGCCTCGCGCGCCGCCACGGACAGCGGCGTCGTGGCGGCGTGGTCGAGGTAGGCCGCCGGCGCGGGGACGGGGCCGGAAGGGTGGGTCACGATCACCCAGTCTACGGAGCACCCGGGCACGTCCGGTCCGAGGAGTGAGCGGCGCTGGACATCGCGGCGAGAAGCGCTAGGTTGTCAGAGGTCTGCGCCCGGCCGTCGCCGGGCGCTCGTCCCGGTCGCAGGACCGCCGTCGCGCGCCACACGTCGCCGCGGGACGGGAGCGCGCCGACGACGAGACCGTCCAGCCACCGACAGGGGAAGTGGCATCTCGATGCCCGACGACGCCGCACCGCCCGCCGTCGAGGCCGCCGGAGACGTCCCGGTCGCCTCGGGCGGTGGCCGCCTGCTCTGGAGAGACCTGCCGCTCGGGCTGCGCGACGAGCTCGAGGCGGTCGCCGGCGGCCGGGTCGTGCAGGAGCGCTCCGTCTCGGCCGGGTTCAGCCCCGGGCTCGCGTCCGTCCTCACGTTCGACGACGGCTCCCGCCTCTTCGTCAAGGCGGCGCGGACCGCGGACGAGCCCGTGGCGGCCAACCTCCACCGCGCCGAGGCGAAGGTCGCGACACGGCTGCCGCGCGAGGTCCCCGCCCCGCGCTTCGCGTGGGGCCACGGTGACGGCGACTGGATCGCGCTGGCGTTCGCCGTCGTCGACGGGCACGTGCCCGCCACGCCCTGGGACCCCGACGAGCTCGACCGGGTCCTGGCCACCCTCGTCCGCCTCGCGTCGGTCCCGGGGGCCCGCGCGATGCGGCTGCCGCCGACCGGGCCCGACTTCGCCGACATGGCGACCGGGTGGCGTGCGCTGCGCGACGACCCCGACCCGCGACTGGCCGCCGTCGCGCCGTGGGCGGCCGCGCACCTCGACGCGCTCGCGGAGGCCGAGCGCGGGGCGCTCGTGGCGTGCGAGGGCGAGTCGTTCGTGCACGGCGACCTGCGCGCCGACAACGTCCTCCTCACGCCGGAGAGGGTCTACGTCGTCGACTGGCCGCACGCGTCGCGCGGCGCGGCGTGGCTCGACCTCGCGATGTTCCTGCCGAGCGTCGTGATGCAGGGCGTGGTGGACGTCTGCGAACCGGTCACGGTGAGCGCCGACCCGGCGCGCCGCGCGCGCGGCGGCGCGTGGGCGGCGTCGACCTTCGCGGCGCACCCGCTCGGGGGCGACGTGCACCCCGCCGACCTGCGGTCGGTCGTCGCCGGGATCGCCGGGTACTTCCTGCACTCCGCGCGCAAGCCCGCCGTCCCGACGATCCCCCGCCTGCGCGCGTTCCAGCGCGCCCAGGGCGTCGCCGCCCTCGCGTGGCTGGAGCACCTGGGCCTCTGAGGCTCCCGGACGGGACGGGTCTCCCGGAGGTGCGGCGGACGACGAGGGGTCCGGCGCCGCCGCGACGCCGGACCCCTCGGCCGTGCGGGAGGCGCGTCAGTCGCGCCACACCTGGACGACGGAGGGCCGCGGGCCGGCGAACGCGCCCGTCGGGACCGGGGTGCCCGGCGTCAGGTAGTCGGGGAAGTACGACGCCTGCGCGTCGAACGACCCGTCCTCGCCCGGGTGCTGGACCGCCACGTAGACCATGCGGTCCGCCGAGTCGACGAGCGGCCCGCACGTCTCGGCGCCGCGCGGCACCGAGAGGAACTGCTCGACGCGACCGCGCTCGCGGCCGTCGAGCGTGACCTTGAACAGGCCGTCGCACTTCTGGATCGTGCTGGGCTGCCCGTCGGTGGAGATCCACAGGTTGCCCTCGGCGTCGAACGCGAGGTTGTCCGGGCAGGAGATCGGGGAGACCTTCTCCTTCGGGTAGCCCGAGAAGTAGGTCGAGGCGTTCGTCGCCGGGTCGCCCGCGACGAGCAGCAGGTTCCACCGGAACGTCAGGGCGGCGGCGTCGTCGCCGTCCTCGACGATCTCCACGACGTGGCCGTCGCGGTTGGTGTTGCGGGGGTTCGGCTCGGTCGCGGCCTCGACCGCCGCGGGCCCGCGCGAGGTGTTGTTGGTGCACGCGACGTAGACGCGGCCCGTGACCGGGTTGGGCTCGACGTCCTCGGGGCGATCCATCTTCGTGGCCCCGACCTGGTCCGCCGCGACGCGCGTGTAGACGAGCACCTCCTCGAGGCTCATGCCGGGGACCTGGCTCCGCCCGTCCAGGACGAGCGGGACCCACTCGCCCCGGCCGTCGAACGCGCCGTCGGACGGCACCGCGCCCGACCCGTCGATCTCGGACGCGGGCGAGTCGCCGCGGAACCTCGCGACGTACAGCGAGCCCTCGGTGAGCAGCGTCTTGTTGTGGCGACGGGCGCCGTCGCTGTTGCCGGGACGCATGGTGCGCGAGGAGACGAACTTGTAGACGTAGTCGAAGCGCTCGTCGTCGCCCATGTACGCGACCGCGTTCCCGCGGCGCGAGAGGATCACGTTGGCGCCCTCGTGCTTGAACCGGCCCAGCGCGGTGTGCTTCACCGGCGGCTCGTCCGGCGCGTACGGGTCGATCTCGACGATCCAGCCGAAGCGGTTCGGCTCGTTCTCGTAGCCGGGGTTGCGGGCGTCGAACCGCGGTTCGTCGAGCTCCCAGCCGTACCCCGTCGCGGCGTCGCGCAGGCCGTAGCGCGCGTCGTGGCCCGTGCCCGACGTCCGGAAGTAGCCGTTGTAGTTCTCCTCGCCCGACAGCACGGTGCCCCACGGGGTCGTGCCGCCCGCGCAGTTGTTGAGCGTGCCCAGCACGCGCGTCCCCGACGGGTCCGCGACGGTCTTGACGAGGTCCGAGCCGGCCGCCGGACCGGTCAGGCGGAACTCGGTCGCCAGGTGCACGCGGCGGTTGTACCGGCTGTCCGCGACGTAGTCCCACGGGGTTCCCGTGCGGCGGCGGCTCACCTCGACGACGGACATGCCGTGCGCGGCGCGCTCGATGGCCCGCCGCGTCGGGGCGTCGTACGAGGCGTCGAACATGATCGCCGGGTTGGTGTACTCGTGGTTCGCGACCAGCAGGCCGCGCGTGCCCCGGCCGGGGCCCTTGCCCTTGCCCTGGGCGCCCGCGAGGGCGTGCTGGCGCTCGAACGGCAGGATGTCGAGGTAGTCGTTGTTGTAGCCGAACTGTCCCGCCTGGGCCTCGGGCGTCTGGCGAGCGACGTCGAACGGCTGGGCGCCGCGCAGGATCGGGTCGCCCCAGCGGATCACGGGCCGCCACCGGTAGCCCTCGGGGACGACGAACGCGTCGCGCGCCGCGGGCTGGGGCGAGATCGCGCCGAAGGCGAGCCCCTTCTGCGGGCGCCCACCGCCGTGGCCGCCACCGTGGCCGGGCAGCCCCTGGGCGGCGGCGGGCGCGGCGCCGACGGTCTGCGCGCCGAGCACGACGGCGGCGGCACCGACCGCGAGGCCGCCGAGCAGCGCACGGCGCGACATCGCGCCGGCGACGACGTCGCGGAACGTCTCGTTGGCGCTCTCGTTGGGGACCGGGTGCGAGCACGCGTCCGCGCACTTCAGCCGGCAGGTGACGGGGCTGCGCTTGCCGCGCGCGTGCGGCGCGACGGAGAGCAGGGGGCGATGCTCAGGGGCAGGCGTGATCGTCATCGGTCGTCTCCACGGGTCGGGGGGCCTCCCCGTCACCGGGGAGTCGGCCCGACGCTAGGAACGATCGGTGACCGGCCGGCCACCGCCCGGAGGACGCCGGGTGAATTCTCGGAGCCCGCTGTGCGACCTCGCCCGGGTCACGACTCCAGGCGAAGGATCCGCTCGACCACCTCGGCACCGACGCCGGGCGCGAACGAGACCTCCCTGCCCACCTCCACGAACCCCGCCCGGGTGAGCACCGTCGACGAGGCCGCGTTGTGCGCCGCGACGCGTGCGAACAGCGGTCGCTCCCGCTCGACCAGGAGGTAGGCCGAGAGCGCGGCCGACGCGATCCCCCGCCCCCAGAGCGACGGGTCGACCCAGTAGGCGACCTCTCGCTCCCCGTCCGCGGTGAAGCTGCCGATCGTCCCGACGAACGCGCCGTCGCGCTCGACGGCCCGCACGGTGCACGTCGGGTCGGCACGGATGCGGTCGTAGTGGCGGTCGAAGGCGGCGCGGTCGGACGGATCGGCGCGCGTGAACGCCGCGAGCGCGACGGCCTCGGGATCCCGCTCCCACGCGAAGAGCTGGTCGAGGTCGCCGTCCTCCAGCGCGCGCAGCGTGATCTCCATGCGAGGAGTGTGCCGACCCGCGCGGCGGGCTGCTAGCCCTGGGACGCCCGGTGCTCGCGGATCGCCTCGGCGGCCTGCGGCAGCACGTCCGCGAGGTCGCCGACGACCGCGAAGTCCGAGATCTCGAACAGCGGGCACTCGGGGTCGTTGTTCACGGCGACGATCACCTGGGAGGCCTGCATGCCGCCGCGGTGGTGCGGGGCGCCGGAGATGCCCGCGCCGATGTACAGGCGGGGGGCGACGGTGACGCCCGTCTGGCCGACGAACTGGTCGTGCCAGCCCTCGTAGACGGCGTCGCGCGTCGCGCCCACGGCCGCGCCGAGCGCGTCGGCGAGCTCGGTGACGGGGCCGAAGTCGCCGTTGGTGCCACGACCCCCGGCGACGACGATCGCCGCCTCGCCGAGCGCCGGGCGACCTGCGCCGGCCGACTCGTCGACCGTGCGGGACACGACGCGCGCCGCGGTCGCAGCGGGCGAGAGCTCGACGCGCAGCGCCTCGACGTCGGTCGCGACGGCCGCGTCCGCGGGCTGCGGGACGACGGAGTTGGCGCGCAGCGTGAGCACCGCGGGGTCGGTGAGGATCTCGCTGCGCACGTCCCACGACCCCGCGAAGACGCGCTTGTCCGCGACGAGGTGCGTGCCGCCGTCGGTCAGCGCGGACGCGTCGATCACCAGGCCGGCCTCGGTGAGGAACGCGAGGCGCGCCGCCGCCTCCTTGTTCGGGAAGGACGACGTGAGCAGGACGGCGTCGGCGTGGGACGCGCGTGCCGCGGCGGCGAGGACCTCGGCCACGACGGGCGTCAGGTGCAGCGCGTCACCGGTCACGACCTCCCCGCCCGACGACGGCTCGGCCTGGCGCACGAGCGCGACGCCGTGGGCGCCGAGCTGGGCGAGGACGTCGACGCTCGGCGCCTCCAGCGCGACGGCCTCGACGCGCCCGAGCGAGCGGCCGACGGTGATCAGCTCCAGCACGGGCGAGCGCAGCTCGGTGCCGGCGGAGTCGAGGAGGACGAGGACGGTACGGGTCCCGGGGGTGCTCATGGGCGGACGCCTCTCAGACCAGGTCGTTGCGGATGAGGAACTCGGCCAGGGCGCGTCCGCCCTCGCCCTTGTCGACGACGATCTCGGCGTCGGGACGCGGCGGGCGGGGCGACGCGTCGGTCACGCGCGTGCGCGCGCCGGCGTCGCCGACGAGCGCCGGGTCGACGCCGAGGTCGGCGAGGGTCCACGCCTCCACCGGGCGTGTGCGCGCCGCCATGATGAGCTTGAAGTTGGGCATGCGCGGGTCGTTCGCGTGGTCGGTCACGGACACCACGGCGGGGAGCGGCGCCTCGAGGACCTCCTCGACGCCGTCGAGCTCGCGCGTCACGCGCGCGCTGCGTGCGCCCGGCTCCCCCTCGACCTCGAGCTTCCCGGCGAGCGTGAGCTGCGGCAGCCCGAGCTCCGCCGACAGGAGCGCCGGGACGACCGAGCCGAGCCCGTCGAGCGCCGCCATGCCGGTCACGACGACGTCCACCGGCGCCTCGTCCGCGAGGCGGCGCACCGCGGCGGCGAGCACGCGCGCGGTGCCGAAGTAGTCGGAGCCCGCGATCGCGTCGTCGCTCACGCGCACGCCGCGGTCCGCGCCGAGCTGGTAGGAGCGGCGCACGGCGCCGTCGGCGTCCGGCCCGGCCACCGTGAGGACGATCACCTCGCTGGTCTCGCGCTCGGCCTCGGGCAGCGCCTCCTTGAGGCGCAGCGCGGCCTCGACCGCGTTCTCGTCGAGCTCGTTGAGCGTCCCCTCGTCGGCCCGGCGCACGACGCGCCCGCCCTCGAAGCCCCGGTCGGCGTGGATGTCCGGGACGTACTTCACGGCGACGACGATCCGCATCGGCTGCTCTCCCTGTGCGCTGGGCGGTCGGCCGGAGAGGTTCCCGGCCCGCTCGGGGAAGCCTACCGGCGGGCGGCGGGAGGAGCCGGTGACACCCGCCACAATGGACGGGTGCACGTGCCCTCCGACCCGAGCCCCCTCCCCCCGGCCACCGGCGAGCCCGCGCGCCCGGCCGCGCCGGGACGCGTCGACCGGCACACCCTCGTGCCGCCGCTCGGCGTCCGCGTCGTGGGCGACGGCGTCGACGTCGCCGTCCTCGCGTCGCACGCGACCGCCGTCGAGCTGTGCCTCGTCGACGTCGTCGACGACGCGCTGCCCGCCCACGACCCCGCCCGTTACCGCGAGCGCCGCGTCCCGCTCGCCGGGCCGGCGTACGGCGTCTGGCACGCCCACGTCCCGGGCGTCCGCGCCGGGCAGCGCTACGGGTTCCGCGTCCACGGGCCCTGGGACCCCGCCGCCGGGCTGCGGCACAACCCTGCGAAGCTGCTCGTCGACCCGTACGCGCGAGGCCTCGTGGGAGAGCTCGTCGACGACCCCGCGGTCCACGGGCAGGTCGGCGACGACCCGTACGGCCCGGCCGACGCGCGCGACTCGCTGCCGTTCGTCCCGCACGCGGTGGTCGTGGCCGAGCCCGCGGGCGCGCTGGCGCCCCGACCGCGCGTCCCCTGGCGCGACACCGTGGTCTACGAGGCGCACGTGCGCGGCCTCACGCAGCGGCTCCAGGCCCTGCCCGAGCACCTGCGCGGCACGTACGCGGGCGTCGCGCACCCGGCGACGATCGAGCACCTGCGGTCGCTCGGCGTGACGACGGTCGAGCTGCTCCCGGTGCACGCGAACGTGCCCGAGCCGCACCTCCTCGCGAGCGGGCGCACCAACTACTGGGGCTACTCGACCCTCGGGTTCTTCGCGCCCCACGCCGCGTACGCGACGCGCGCCGCCCAGGAGGCCGGGCCGGGCGCCGTCCTCGACGAGGTGCGCGGCATGGTCCACCTGCTGCACGAGGCGGGGATCGAGGTGCTGCTCGACGTCGTGCACAACCACACGTGCGAGGGCGGCGCGGACGGCTACCACCTGTCGTGGCGCGGGCTGGACAACGCCGGGTACTACCTGCACGACGGCGGCTCGCCCGCACGCCTCGCCGACGTCACCGGGACGGGCAACTCGCTCGACTTCCGGCGGCCCGCCGTGGTGCGGGCCGCCCTGGACTCGCTGCGGTACTGGGCCGAGGTCGTGGGGGTCGACGGGTTCCGGTTCGACCTCGCGGTCACGCTCGGGCGCGGAGCATCCGGGTTCGACCCCGACCACCCGTTCCTCGTCGCCCTCCAGACGGACCCGGTGCTGTGCGGGCTCAAGCTCGTCGCGGAGCCGTGGGACGTGGGACCGGGCGGCTGGCGGACCGGGCAGTTCCCGCCGCCGCTCGCCGAGTGGAACGACCGGTTCCGCGACGCGGCGCGCCAGTTCTGGCTCGCCGACGCGCGCGAGGCGTCGCACGGGCGTCCCGGCCACGGCGTGCGCGACCTCGCGACCCGGCTCGCGGGCTCGGCCGACCTGTTCGGCCACTCCGACCCGCCGCTGCTGCGCGGACCCGTCGCGTCGGTGAGCTACGTGACCGCGCACGACGGGTTCACGCTCGCCGACCTGGTCGCGTACGACCACAAGCACAACCTCGCGAACGGCGAGGACAACCGCGACGGGACGGACGACAACCGGTCGTGGAACCACGGCCTCGAGGGCCCGGTCGTGGCCACGGACGCACGGGCGGGCGGTGGCGCCGGGCTCGACGCGCTCGGGCTCGGCGTGGAGATCGCGCCCCTGCGCCGCCGGTCGATCCGCAACCTCCTCGCGACGCTCGTCCTCGCCGCGGGCACCCCCATGCTCACCGCGGGCGACGAGATGGGCCGGACGCAGCGCGGCAACAACAACGCCTACGTGCAGGACGACGAGACGTCCTGGGTCTCGTGGGACCTCTCGCCGTGGCGCGAGGACCTGCTCGCGACGGCGCGGTACCTGCTCGCCCTGCGGCGCGCGCACCCCGCGCTGCGGCCCGACACGTTCTTCACCGGACGGCCCCGCGCCACGGGGGCCGCGACGGACGCCGCGACGCGGCACGGGGCGGACGGCGTCGGCGTGCCCGACCTCGTGTGGTTCGACGCCGACGGCGAGCTCCTGGACCACGCGGCGTGGCACGACCCTGCCGTCCGGACGCTCCAGATGCTGCGGACCGCGCCCGAGCCCGGCGACGCCGACGTGCTGGTCGTCCTCGCCGGCGCCCTCGACCCCGTGGACGTCACGCTCCCGGGCGTGCGCGCGGCGGCCGGCGCCGACCCCGAGCGCTGGGACCTCGCGTGGGACTCCGACTGGGAGCACCCCGACGACCGGGACCGCGCGAACGGCGACGGCACCGCCCACGCGGGCGACGTCGTCGGGCTCGAGGCCCTGAGCCTGCGCGTCTACGTCTCCACCCCGCCGAGGTAGAGCCCCGGTCGCGCGAGGTAGAGGCGTGGTCGCACGCGCCCACCGGGCCCGCCCAGGTCTGGACACGTGCTCTACTCTTCCCGCATGAGTGACAGCGCGGTCGACTCCCCCGTCAGCTCCCCCAGGATCGAGGACCCCGAGGTCGTCGTCGTGGGGGCCGGCCTCGCCGGCCTCGTCGCGGCGGCCGAGCTCACCGCGGCGGGGCGCCGCGTCGTCCTGCTCGACCAGGAGCCGGCCGCGAGCCTCGGCGGCCAGGCGTGGTGGTCGTTCGGCGGCCTGTTCCTCGTCGGCTCGCCCGAACAGCGGCGCATGGGCGTCACGGACACCGCCGAGCTCGCGTTCGACGACTGGCTCGGGTCCGCGCGGTTCGCGCCCGGCGCGGACCGCGGCGAGGGCCCCGACCGCCACGGGTACGCCTGGGCGCGCGGGTTCGTCGACTTCGCAGCCGGGGAGATGCGCGGCTGGCTGCACGACAAGGGCGTGCGGTGGTTCCCGCTCGTGCAGTGGGCCGAGCGCGGCGGGTACCCGGTGCGCTCGGGCGCCGACGGGTCCGCGGCCGGCGCCCACGGCAACTCCGTCCCCCGGTTCCACGTCACCTGGGGCACCGGGCCGGGGATCCTCGAGCCGTTCGTCCGCGCCGCGCTCGACGCCCGGGCCGCGGGCCTGCTCGACCTGCGGTTCCGGCACCGGGTCACGTCGCTCGTCATGACCGACGGCGCGGTGACGGGCGTGCGCGCGGAGGTTCTCGCGCCGTCGGGCGTCGAGCGCGGCGCGCCGTCGTCGCGCGAGGTCGTCGGCGAGGTCGAGATCGCGGCGAGCGCCGTCGTCGTGACGTCGGGCGGCATCGGCGCGAACCACGAGCTCGTGCGTTCCCGGTGGCCCCAGGCGGCGGGCCGGCTCCCCGCGCGCATGCTCTCCGGCGTCCCCGACTCGACCGACGGGCTCATGATCGGCGTCGCCGCCGACGCGGGCGCGGCCCTGGTGCACGAGGACCGCATGTGGCACTACCCGGAGGGGATCGCGAACCACTCGCCGGTGTGGACGGACCACGGGATCCGCATCCTGCCGGGGCCGAGCTCGCTGTGGCTCGACGCCGACGGCAACCGGCTGCCCGCGCCGCTGTTCCCCGGGTTCGACGCGCTCGGCGCGCTCCAGCACGTCACCGAGCGCGGCGACGACCACTCCTGGTTCGTGCTCAACAAGGCGATCATGGAGACCGAGTTCGCGCTGTCGGGCTCCGAGCAGAACCCCGACCTCACCGGCAAGGACGTCCGGCTGCTCGCGCAGCGCGTGCTGCCGGGCGCCGTGGGGCCGGTGGCACGCTTCGCGGAGCAGTCGCCCGAGTTCGTGTGGGCGGACACGCCCGCCGGGCTCGCCGCGGGCATGAACGCGCTCGTCGACGCCACGCCCGGGTCGCGCGGGCACGTGGACCCGGCGTCGCTCGAGCGCCTGATCCGCCTGCGCGACGAGCAGGTCCGCACCGGGCTCGGCAAGGACCCGCAGGTCGTCGCGACGGCGATGGCGCGCCGCTACCGCGTCGACCGGCTCATCCGCGTCTCGCCCCCGCGCCCGCTCACCACGCCCAAGGACGGCCCGCTGCTCGCCGTGCGCCTGTCCGTGCTCACGCGCAAGACGCTCGGCGGGCTGTGGACCGACACGTCCGCGCGCGTGCTGCGCGCCGACGGCTCCGTGCTGCCCGGTCTGTGGGCCGCGGGCGAGGCGGCGGGCTTCGGCGGCGGCGGGGTGCACGGGCACCGCGCGCTGGAGGGCACGTTCCTCGGCGGGTGCCTGTACTCCGGCCGCGTCGCCGGCCGCAGCCTCGCGGCCGAGCTCGGCTGAGGCGAGGCGCGGCGGGCCTGCGCCGGGCGCGGGTGCCCGGCCGCTAGGGTCGGCGACCATGACCGTGCCCGACGACGCGTCCCCGACTGCGGCACCCGGCGCACCCGCCGCGGTCGACCACCTCGACGCCCGTGCGTGCGAGCGCGTCTTCCGCCGCAACGGGCTCCCGCTCCTCGTGGAGGGCCACTCGCTCGACCGCGACGTGTTCGGGCGCTCGGCGCCGTTCCTGCTCGTCGTGCTGCTCGCCGAGCTGAGCGGCGCGATCCGGTCCGGCTGGCCCGCCTGGGCGAACGCGCTCGCGCTCGTCGGCGGCGCCGCGATCCTCGCCGCGGCGTACGCGGGCCTCAACGTGCTGCGCGGGCGCCCGTGGTCGACCCTGCCGCAGTCCGTCGGGGTCCCCGAGCTCGCGTTCTTCGTGCTCGTGCCCGCGCTGCTGCCGGTCGTCTTCGGGGGCCAGTGGGGCGACGCGCTGCTCACGGCCGTCGGGAACCTCGTGCTGCTGGGCGTGGTGCGCGTCGTCGTCGGGTACGGCGTGCTGTCGTCGCTGTGGTGGGGGCTCGCGCGCGTGACCGACGAGCTCGGCGCCGCGCTCCTGCGGCTCGTGCGGCTCCTGCCCCTGCTGCTCGTGTTCTCGCTCGTGCTGTTCTACAACGCGGAGGTCTGGCAGGTGTTCGACCGCACGCACGGCGTCGCCGACGTCGCCCTCGGCGCGTTCTTCGCGCTGCTCGTCGTGCTGTTCGTCGGCCTGCGTTCCCCGGCCGAGGCCCGCGCGGCGCTCGCCGGGTCGGCGGGGGACGTGCCCGGGCGCGAGCGGGCGGCCCGGTTCAGCCGCGGGCAGACGGCGAACCTCGCGACGATGATCGCCACGAGCCAGCTCCTGCAGGTCCTCGTGGTGAGCCTCGGCATGGGCGTGTTCTTCATGGCCCTCGGGACGCTCACCGTCACGCCCGAGGTCATGGCTTTGTGGGACGTCGACGGCGGCACGTGGCGGCGGACGCTCTCGCTCGCCGGCGGGGGCGGTGTCGGGGGCGCGGACCTCGTGGTCACGCAGACGCTCGTGCGCGTCTCGGTCGCGATCGCGACGTTCACCGGCCTGTACTACGCCATCTCCGTCCAGGTCGACGCCGTGTACCGCGAGGAGTTCGTGGACGGCATCGAGACGCAGCTGCGTGACGTGCTCGCGGTCCGGGCCCGCTACCTCGACCTGCTCGCGGCCGACCGCCGCTGACCCGCACCGCACCCGCGACGGACCCGCGACGACCCCGGCTGCTTGACAGGGGGCATCCCTCGGGCGAAGGTTGTACAGACACGTCTGTACACACCCTACGCGGTATGGAGCGGTGCAGTGCTGCCCGCCCGACCGGCTCGACGAGGAGCACCATGCCTCTGACCTCCACGACACGCGAGGCGCCAGGACGCGCGGCGCACCGGCACTTCGACACCTACCTGTTCGACCTCGACGGCACGATCTACCTCGGCACCGACCTCCTGCCCGGCGCCGCGGAGCTCGTCTCGACCCTCCGCGCGCAGGGCGCGCGCGTGCTCTTCGTGAGCAACAACCCCACGCGCAGCCCGCAGGACTACGCCGACAAGCTCACGCGACTCGGCATCCCCACGGGCCACGAGGACGTCTACACGAGCCTCGTCGCGACCGTGGCGTGGGTGCGCGCGCACGCCCCCGGCGCCACGGTCTTCCCGATCTCCGAGCAGCCGCTCGTCGACGCGCTCCTCGCCGAGGGCTGCACGATCAGCGACGACCCCGAGAAGATCGACCTCGTCGTCGCGTCGTACGACCGCTCGTTCGACTACCGCAAGCTACAGGTCGCGTTCGACACGCTGTTCGTCCACGGCCGCGCGCGCTTCGTCGCGACGAACCCCGACCGGTTCTGCCCGTTCCCGGGCGGCCGCGGCGAGCCCGACTGCGCGTCGGTCGTCGCCGCGATCACCGCCGCGACCGGCGTCGCGTGCGAGGCGGTCTTCGGCAAGCCCGACCCGGCGTTCCTGGAGATCATCGCGGCCGAGACCGGGCTGGACCCCGCGACGACCGTCATGGTGGGCGACCGCCTCAGCACGGACGTCGCGTTCGCCCACGCGACGGGCATGACGTCCGCGCTCGTCCTGACCGGCGAGACCGACCGTGCGACCGCGCTGCGCACGCCCGCGGCGCAGGCACCGACGCTCCTGCTCGAGCGCGTCGACGACCTGCTCCAGCCCGCGGGCCACCTGTGGGACGTGGCCCGGCGGGAGGTGCGGGCATGACGACGACGCCGAGCGAGGCCACCGCGCTGCCGGCCGCCTTCCGCGCGCTCCCCCTGCAGGACGTCGTCTCCGCGCCCGGCGCGCTCGACGCGCTGCCCGACGTCCTGCGCCGGCTCGACGCGCGCCGCGTCACGGTGCTCCACGACGGCGCACGGATCGTGCACGACGGGAGGGACGCGGTCGCGACCGTGCTCCGGCTCGCGTCGTCCCCGCGGGCCGGGACGACGTTCGTCGACGACACCCTTGTCCGCCGCACGGCGCACGGCGTCGTGCTCGACGAGGACACCGTCGACGCCGCGACGATCGGCTGCCAGGGCTACGACGTCGTCGTCGCGACGGGCGGCGGCACGGTCACCGACCTCGCGAAGGCGGTCGTCGCCGCGACCGGGGCGCGCCTCGTGGTCGTCCAGTGCGCGGCGTCCGTCAACGGCTACTCCGACGCGCTGTCCGTGCTCGTGCGCAACGGCGCCAAGCGGACCGCCCCGACGGCCTGGCCCGCCGCGCTGCTCGTCGACCACGACGTGCTCGCCGCCGCGCCCCCGCACCTCACGCGCTCCGGCGTCGGCGACGCGGCCGCGACCTGGACCGCGCCCGCCGACTGGTACCTGGCCGGCGCGTTCGGCATGGACGCCGGGTACGACCCCGAGGTGTTCCGGCCCGTGCAGGAGGCGGTCGCCCGGCTGCGCGCCCACCCGGCCGAGTCCGCCGAGGCGCTCTCCGCGCTCGTCGACGCGCTCACCGTGGGTGGCCTGTCGATCGGGATCTGCGGCACGACCGCGCCCCTCTCGGGCTCCGAGCACCTCATGAGCCACCTCCTCGACATGGCGGCCATGGCGCGCGACGAGCCGCACGACCTCCACGGCGCCCAGGTCGGCGTCGCGACGGTCGTCGCGGCGAGCCTGTGGCAGCTGGCGCTCGACCGGCTCGACCGCGCCGCGCTGGAGACCGCGGTGCTCTCCCCGCCCACCGACCTGCGCGGGCGCGTCGCGGCCACGTGGGCCGTCGTCGACCCGAGCGGACGCGTGGGCGCCGAGTGCTGGACCGCCGTCGAGCGCAAGCTCGCGCTCTGGGCCGAGCGGCAGGACGCGGCGCGGGCCGCCGTCGACGCCTGGGACGAGCACCGCGCGACCCTGCGCGGGCTCACGGCCGACCCGGCCGTCCCGGCGGACGTGCTGCGGGCCTGGGGCGCGCCGACGCGGTTCTCCGAGCTCACGCCCACCGTGGGCGAGGACGAGGTGCGCTGGGTCCTGCGCTCGCTGCCCCTGATGCGGGACCGCTTCACGCTCCCCGACCTGCTCCTGCTCGCCGGCCTGTGGGACGACGCCCTGCTCGACGAGGTGCTGGCGCTCGCCGCACGCCACGGCGGCGGCCTCTGAGAGTCCCCTCCCCCACGGCGAAGGGCCGCACCCGGCGGGTGCGGCCCTTCGTCGTCCCGCGGCGACCGGGTGCGCGGCCCCCGGCGCGCGTCGTGCGACGCCGCGGGAGACGACGACGGCCCGCACCCCGGTCGGGGTGCGGGCCGTCGCGGCACGGTCGCCGTCAGATGAGCGCCTGCAACGGGTTCTCCACGATCTCCGTGAGACGGGCGAGGAAGCGGGCCGCCACCACGCCGTCGACCGGGCGGTGGTCGACCGACAGCGTCAGGTGCACGACCGTCGCGACCTGGACCTCGCCGTCCACGACGACCGGCTCCGCGACCGCCGCCCCCACCGCGAGGATGCCCACCTGCGGAGGGTTGATGATCGCGTCGAACTCCCGGACGCCGTACATGCCGAGGTTCGTCACGGTCAGCGCACCGCCCTCGAGCTCGTCCTGCTGCAGACGGCCCTCACCGGCGCGCGCGACGAGGTCCTTGACGGCCGCCGAGAGCGCACCGAGCGAGAGTGAGTCCGCCCCGCGCACCACCGGCGTCACGAGCCCGCGCTCGGAGGCCACCGCCACCGAGACGTCGGCGCGCTCGAAGCGCAGCACGGCGTCGGGCGTCCACACGACGTTCATCTCGGGCACGTCGACGAGGGCACGCGCCGCCGCCCGGACGAAGAAGTCGTTGACCGAGACGCGCACGGGCGACGAGGCGTTGACGGTCGCGCGCAGCGCGAGCAACTCGTCGACCCGGACCCGCGCGCGCAGGTAGAAGTGCGGCGCCTCCTGCTTGCTCGCCTGCAGCCGCGAGGCCACGAGACGACGCAGCTTCGAGTGCGGGACCTCCTCGTACGGCCCGTACGCCGACGTCCGCACGGCGGGTGCGCCCGTCGCCGCGGTCGCCGCCACGGGCGGCTCGGCGGGGGCGCTCGCGGCCCGGGTCGCGCACGTCGTCGCAGGTCGCGGCGCCTCGGGCGCCTCCGCCGGGGCCGCGGTCGCCGCCGCCGGCGACTGCGCGGCGGCGATCGCGCGCAGGACGTCGTCGCGCACGATGCGACCGCCGGGGCCGGTGCCGTCGAGCTGGTCGAGCCCGAGCCCCGCGTCGCGAGCCATTCGGCGCGCGAGCGGGCTCGCGAAGATCCGCCCGCCGTTCGCGCCCGGCCCGGCCGGTGCGGCCGGTGCGGCCGGGGCGTCGGCCGCGGGCGCCGCCGGCGCGGGCTCCGCGGGGGCGGGTGCGACCGGAGCAGGCTCCTGCGCAGCCGGGGCAGCGGGCGGCGCCGGCTCCGGCGCGGGCTCCGCCGCGTCGGACGCCGGGCCGAGGCCGAGCTCCGCGAGGAGCGCGTCGCCGGCGGCCGGGTCCTCGTCCGGCGCGAGGAGCACCGCGATGGGGTCGCCCACGGGGACGAGCGTCCCCGCCTCGACGACGAGGGCGTGCACGACGCCGTCCTGGTCGCACTCGATGTCGACGACCGCCTTCTCGGTCTCGACGGTCGCCACGACGTCGCCCGCGGCGATCTTCTGCCCTGCCTCCACGGACCAGCCCTCGAGCGCCGCCTCGTCGGAGTCGGCGGACACGCCGGGCAGTCTCAGGTAGGTTGCCATCTCTCGTCCTCCAGGTCGGGTCAGAGCGCGCGCAGCGCAGCGGCGACGTCGGCGGTGCTCGCGAGCGCCGCCTGCTCCAGCACCTTGGAGATGCTGGGCGACGACTCGGAGCCGTGCACGCGGGTCACCGGGGCGTCGAGCCAGTCGAAGTACCTCCGCTGGATCTCGTCCGCGAGCCACCCGCCGTACGACGTGCCGGCCGAGCCCTGCTCGACGACGAGCACCTTGTTGGTCTTGCGGATCGACTCGCCGAGCGTGTCCCAGTCGACGCTCGCGCGGTCGAGCCAGCGCAGGTCCACGACCTCCGCGTCGACGCCCGCCTCGTCCGCGGCGTCGACGCAGCGCTGGACCATCGACAGGTAGGAGACGACGGTCGCGGCGCTGCCGGACCGGCGGATCGCGGCCTTGCCGACGGGCAGGCAGAAGTCGAGGTCCTTCGGCGCGTCCATGACGGCCTTGTACAGGTCGGCGTCGTGCTCGAGCACCGCGACGGGGTCCTTGAGCCGCATCGCCGCGTTGACCAGCCCGACGTAGTCGAGCGGGGTGGACGGGGCGACGATGCGCCACCCGACGGAGGTCGCGAGGATGCCCGCGGGGTCCATCGAGTGCTGCGAGCCGTAGCCGGTGCCCGTGCCGATCTTGATGCGCAGCAGCAGCGGCATGTCGTGGTCGCCGCCGAACATGTGCCGTGCCTTGCCGATCTGGTTGAAGAGCTGGTCGGCGGCGACCCAGATGAAGTCGGCGTACATGAGCTCGACGACCGGGTAGTAGCGCCCGTCGAGCGCGAGGCCGCCCCCCAGGCCGCTGAACGCGGCCTCGGCGATGGGCGTGCCGAGCGTGCGGTCGGGGAAGTCCGTCCCGAGCCCCTTGGTCGCGCCGCGCGACCCGCCGTTGAGCTTGTGGACGTCCTCGCCCATGACGACGACCCGCTCGTCCGCCGACATGCGGCGGTGCATCACGTCGGCGACGACGTCGACGAACTTGCGCTGCTCGAGCTCCTCGGAACCGAAGTCCGCGACGTCGCGGACGTCCGCGCCGTCGAGCCCGGACAGGTCGCCGCGGATGCCGACGTCGATGAAGTCGGTGTCGGGCCACAGCGCGGGACGGATCTGCTGCTGGCCAGGCTTGCCGCCGGGCACCGGCTCGAGCAGCGAGGCGGAGATCTCCTTCATCGCGGCCTTGGCCCGCGCGCGCACCTGCGCGCACTCGTCCGGGGTGAGGAGCCCGCGCTCCACGACGCGTGCCTCGACGGTCCGGATCGGCTCACGGTCGCGCCACGCCTGCTCCTCCTCCTTGGCGCGGTAGCCGAACGCGCTGCCGGGGAACGGCCCGTTCTGGTGGAAGTAGCGGTACGTGTCCGCCTCGACGATCGTCGGGCCGCCGCCCGCGCGCATGTGCTCGACGGCCTGCTGCATGGCGAGGTAGACGGCGAGCGTGTCCTGCCCGTCGACGCGCCAGCTCTTGATGCCGAAGCCGAGCCCGCGCGCGGACAGGCGCGGGTCGCCGGTCGCCTCCTCGACCGTCGTCGAGACGGCGTACTGGTTGTTCTCGATGAAGAAGCAGACCGGCAGGTCCCAGGCGGCGGCGAGGTTGAAGCTCTCCAGCACCGAGCCGATGTTCACCGCACCGTCCCCGAAGTAGGTGACGGCGACGTTGTCGGTGCCGGAGTGCTTGTCCGCCCAGGCGAAGCCGGTCGCGAAGGGGACGGCGCCGCCCACGATCGCGTTCGTGCCCATGGCCCCGGCCTCCTTCCACTGCAGGTGCATCGACCCGCCACGGCCGCGGCAGTAGCCGTCGGCGAGGCCCGCGATCTCGGACAGGGACCGGTAGAGGACGGTGCGCACGTCGTCGCCGAGATCGGCGCGCGCGTCGAAGCCGTCCGGCTGGACGTAGCCGAGCGCCTTGGCGAGGAACTGGTGGTGGCCGCGGTGGGAGCCGTTGATCTGGTCCGCCGCGACGAGAGGCAGGACCGAGCCCACGGCGCCGCCCTCCTGGCCGATCGAGGAGTGGGCCGGACCGTTGATGAGCTTCTGCCCGGCGAGCTCGAGGACCTCCTCCTCGAACGCGCGCACGAGGTGGAGCTGGACGAGCATGGTCTCGAGGAGCCGCGGGTCGGCGGCCTTCCAGTCCGCGGTCGTGGTGCTGAGCTCGACCCATGTGGCGGCCGGCTTGAGTGCCTTGGTCTTCGGCATAGGATCGCCTTCCTCGGGCGTGTCGTCCGTCGCGTGACGGGGTGCTGTCCGGCCGAGCCGGCACGAACGGCCCGGACGAGGCGACCCGTGGGCACCGGTGCCCACGCCGTCTCCTCGTCGAGGTCGCTCGTCGCGGGCGTCACCGCCGGCTCGGAGCATGTCGCTGCGCCCGACCATACAGCTACATACATGTATAGTCCAGCCTAGACGTGAATACGGGGGACCTGGCATGACATGTCCGGTTCCGCTAGCGTGGATCGTCTACGGCGCGCCTGACGACGGACGCGACCTTTCGGACCTCGACCCCGACGGAACACGATGCCCCAGACACTCGACCGCGACGGTTCGACACCGCTGTACATCCAACTCGCGAACATCCTGCGCGAGAAGATCGAGGGCGGCGAGTGGGCGGTGAACCACAAGATCCCGTCCGAGAACGAGCTCAACCAGACCTACGGGATCAGCCGCATGACGGCGCGCCAGGTCCTCGCGCAGCTCGCGAACGAAGGACTCATCTTCCGCGTCCAGGGCAAGGGCACGTTCGTGGCCCCGCGCAAGATCAGCACGCGCTCCCCCGCGTACAAGGGCATCCGCGAGCAGCTCGAGCAGATGGGGTACGCCACCTCGACGCAGCTGCTCGGCATGGAGCTCGGCACGCCGCCGAGCAACGTCGCGCGCACGCTCGGGCTGCCGTCGGGAGCCCACGCCTACACCGTGCGCCGCCTGCGCCTCGTCGAGGACGAGCCGATCAGCCTCCACACGTCCTACATCCCGCAGGCGCTCGCCGAGGACCTCGACCGCCACGACCCCGCCGAGCGTCAGCTGTGCGCGATCCTCGAGGACGCGTACGGCCTGCGCATGGACCACGTCGTCGAGACGCTCGAGACGACGACCCCCTCGGCCGCCGACGCGCGCGTCCTGGGCGTCGGCCGCACCGCGCCGCTCCTGCTGCTCACGCAGCAGATCTCCACCGCGACGGGCACGCCCTTCGAGCACTCGCGCATCCTCTTCCGGGGCGACAAGATCCGCCTCGAGTTCCACTACGACCTCTGACCGGCGCGCACCGCACGGGGCCCGGGGACCGACGGTCCCCGGGCCCCGCCGCGTCGGGTGCGTCGTCAGCGCAGGAGCGCCTCCAGCGCGGCCACGTCGACGAGCTTGTCGCTCAGCACGTCCGGACCGGCCAGCACCGTCGCCGGCAGGTCCGGCTCGCCGAGGTGGTCGACCACGAGCGAGGCGTCCGGGAACTCGTCCTCGGTCGTGAACGTGCTCACGGTCACGAGGTGCCGCAGCCCGGCGCGGCTCGCGGCCGTCGCGCCCGCGGCGGAGTCCTCGACCACGACGACCTCCTCGGGCGACCGGCCGAGCCGGTCGATCGCGAGTAGGTAGATGTCCGGGGCGGGCTTCTTGGCAGGCACGACGTCCCCGGCGAACACCCCGGCGACGCGCGCGTAGTCCTCCTCGCCGACGACGGACCGCAGGACGGCCTCGACGCTGCGCTGCGCGGACGTCGACGCCACGGCGACCTGCCACCCGGCGTCGAGCGCCTCGTGCACGAGTCGGCGCACGCCGGGGCGCCCCGGCAGCGCGCCCTGCTCGACGAGCTCGACGTAGATCTCGCTCTTGCGCAGGTGCGCCGCTCGCACGGCCTCGTCGAGGTCGCCGCCGCGCGCGAGGTCGACCTCGGGGTGCTCGGCCAGGTACGCCTTGAGGCGCTCCTTGCCGCCGCCGACGCGCAGGAGCGCGGCGTACTCCGTCGCCGACCACTCGATCGGGTGCCCGAGCTCCGCGAACGCCCGGTTGAACGCGACGAGGTGGCCGTCGCGCTCGGTGTCCGCGAGGACGCCGTCGCAGTCCAGGACCAGTGCGCGCGTCATGCGGCCGCCCCCGCCGCGTCCCGGGACGACCCGAAGACCTCGATGTGCGTCGCGATCTCGTCGCGGACGGCGACCAGCACGGCGTCGAACATCTTCACGGGCTCCCACCGGCCGGTGCGCTCGCACTCGTCGAGGTGCTGCTTTGCGGTCCGCATGTAGGCGAGCTTCAGGGCGGTGGAGATGTTGATCTTGGACACGCCGGCCGCGATGAACGCCCGGAAGTCCTCGTCGCGCAGACCCGTGCCGCCGTGCAGCACGACGGGCAGGTCGCTCAGCGCGCGCAGGCTCTCCACGCGGTCGACCCGCAGCACGGGATCGGCCGTGTAGAGGCCGTGCGCGGTGCCGAGGGCGGGAGCGAGCAGGTCCGTGCCGGTGTCGCGCGCGACCTCGACGAGCTGTTCGACGCTGTAGGAGTGCAGGGCCTCGTCGGACCCGACGCCGTCCTCGACCCCCACGATGTTCTCGATCTCCGACTCGACGGCGGCCCCCGCGGCGTGCGCCTCGCGCACGACCTCGGCGGTCTCGCGCCACGCGACGTCGAGGGGTCGGTCGGACGCGTCGAAGAGGACGGACGACCACCCTTCGGCGAGCACCTCGGTGATGACGGCCCGGTCGGGGCAGTGGTCGAGGTGCAGGGCGACCGGGACGGTCGCCTCCTCGGCCGCGGAGTGCACGAGGCGCGACAGGTGCCGGGCGCCGATGCTCCTCACCGTCTTGACGGACGTCTGCAGGATCACGGGCGACCGCGCGCCCTCGGCGGCCGCGATGACGGCTCGCGCGGAGAGGTCGTCCGCGATGTTGACCGCGGGTACGGCATATCCGCGACGCTGCGCCTCGTCGACGAGGGCCAGGGTCGGGGCGATGGGCATGGATGTCCTCCTCGTGGTGCGACGACGGGGCCTCCGTTGGCCCGACCGCCGTCGGTCGTCCGTGCGCGGCCGCTCACCGGCCACGCACCCGATAACTAGATCGTACTTGTCCAGACTCCTCTATACAAGTATTCCCTAGACGACCGCACCCACGGCGGCGCGGACCTCGGCCACCGTCGCGAGGAACGCGTCCGGGTCCAGGCCTCCGCGACCGAGGAACACGCCGTCCGGCACGTCGCGCAGGTCCCCGCCGGCGCCGGCTCGCGCGATCGCGGCGAACGTCCCCGGCCCGGCCGACCCGCCGTAGAGCACGCGCGAGCGCGCGACTCGCTCGTCGACGAGCGTGCGGAGCACGCCCACCGTCCGCAGCACGTGGTCCGCCGGCGCCGGCTCGGCCGCGCCGATGGCCCACGTGGGCTCGTACGCGACGACGACCTCCGCGTCGTCGGGCAGGCCGCCGAACGCCGCGTCCAGCTGGGCGCGCAGGACCGGCTCGGGCTCCGCGCTCCGCTCCGGCTCGCCCACGACGAGGATCGGGACGAGGCCGTGCCCGACGGCGGCCCGGACCTTGCGACCGAAGAGCTCGGGCGTCTCGCCGACGTGCCGCACGCGCTCCGGGTGTCCGACCATGACGTACCGCACGCCGAGCTCGGCGAGCAGCTCCGCGCTCACCTCGCCGGTGTAGGGGCCCCTGGGGTGCGGGGAGACGTCCTGCACCCCCACGTCGGCGCCGGTTCCGGCGAACCCTTCGGAGAGCACCGTGACGAGCGGGTGGGGGACGCACGCGTAGACCCCGTCACCGCCCCCGCGCGCCGCGAGCCCGCTCGCGACGCGCTCGGCCCAGGACCGCGTCTCCGCGAGCCCGAGATAGCCCTTGGTGCTGCACCCGACGAGCGTCCTGGGAAGCATGGTTCCCCTCTCCGCGCCGCCGGCCCGACGACGCTGTCCGTGTCCGTCCGGACATTGTGGCCGCAACCGCCATACGTGTGCAACCATGTACACACAAGTTGGTGGTCGCGCGGACGACGACCTGCACCCGGCCCGGCGCGCACAGGAGCGCAGCCGCCGAGGCGTCGAGACGCACCGCCGCGTGAGGAGGACGGCACACGAATGGGTGGTACACCGCGAGCCGACGCACCACGGCTCGACAGCAAGACCTACGACATGGTGATCGTCGGCGCCGGGATCAACGGCGCCGCGATCGCGCGCGACGCCGCGCTCCGCGGGCTCGACGTCGCGCTCGTCGAGCGCGGCGACTACGGCGGCGAGACGTCGTCGTGGAACAGCCGCCTGATCCACGGCGGCCTGCGCTACCTCGAGCACGGCGAGCTCCGCCTCGTCCACGAGTCGCTGCACGACCGCGAGCACCTGTGGCACGTCGCACCGCACCTCGTCACCCCGCTCCCCTTCGTGGTGCCGCTCTACCGGCACAACCACGTCCCGGGGTGGATGCTCCGCGTCGGCATGGTGCTCTACGACGGCCTGTCGCTGCGCAAGTCGGTGCCGCGCCACCGCGCCATGACGCGCGACGCGACCCATCTCGAGCTCCCGGGCCTCGGGCTCGACGGGCTCGACGGCGCGGTGCGGTACTACGACGGTCAGGTGGTCTACCCCGAGCGGCTCGTGCTCGAGACCGTCCTCGACGCGTGCCGGCACGGCGCCGACGTGCTCAACCACGCCGAGGTCACCGAGATCCTCGTCGAGGACGGCGCGGCCCGCGGCGTCCGTGTGCACGACGCCGAGAGCGACGAGGAGCTCGTCGTGCGGGGCCGGTGCGTCGTCAACGCCGCGGGCCCCTGGGTCGACCACCTCGCCCACGGCCTGCCCCTGCCCCGGCAGATCGGCGGGACGAAGGGCACGCACCTCGTCGTCGACCCCTTCCGCGGGGCCCCGGACGCGGCGATCTACTTCGAGGCGCGCAGCGACAACCGGGCGATCCTCGTCATCCCGTGGAACGGCCGCTACCTCATCGGGACGACCGACGACCGCTACGACGGCGACCCCGGTGCCGCGCGCGGGACCCGGGAGGAGGTCGACTACCTGCTGGCGGAGACGAACGCCCTCGTGCCGTCCGCCGGGCTGACGGTCGACGACGTGCTCCTCACCTACTCCGGCGTCCGGCCGCTCCCCCACCGCCCCGGCGCGAAGCCCGGCGCGATCCCGCGCAGCCACCTCGTCGAGACCCACGTCGAGGTGCCGCGGCTCGTGTCCGTCGTCGGCGGCAAGCTCACCCCGCACCTGAGCCTCGGTCGCGAGGTCGTCGACAAGGTCGCCCGCCTCCTCAGCCTCGACGTCCTCGCCTCCACCGCGGCCGACACCCCGCTCCCCGGCGCCCCGAGCACGGGGTCGTGGGAGGACGAGCGCGGGCGCGTGCTCGCGGACCTGCCGTTCCCGGCCGAGGTCGCCGAGCGCCTCGTCCGCGTCTACGGCGCCGTGGCCCGCGAGATCGGCGAGAGCGCACGGCGCGACCCGCGGCTCGTGCAGGTCCTGGGCGAGGGCCGGGGCGCGGTGACGCTCGCAGAGCTCGCGCACGTCGTCGAGCGCGAGCACGCGACGACGCTGACGGACGTCCTGCAGCGCCGCACGATGGTCGGCATCGAGCCCGGGCTCGGCCTGGACGTCGCCGAGGACGTCGCCGACGTGCTCGGCGACATGCTCGGGTGGGACGCCGAGCGTCGGGACGCGGAGGTCGCGGCCCACCGCACCTACGTCCGACGTCTGCTCGGCGGCACCGCGGCCGACGACGACGCCGACGAGACCCCGGCCTCCGCGGCGCACGCCGCGTGAGCGCAGCACGACGGGGCGGCACCCACCGGGTGCCGCCCCGTCGTCGTGACCGGTGCGTCGCGTCAGGCCGCGGCGCCCGGCACCTTGCGCGCCCAGCCCTTGGTCAGCTCGCGCGCCTCGCGCCACCCGGCGTACAGCGTGTCCGCCTGGTCACGGCTCATCGCCGGCTCGAACACGCGGTCCTGCTGCCAGCGGCTCGACACCTCGTCGAGCGAGCCGTAGACGCCCGTCGCGATGCCGGCCATGAGCATGGCCCCGTAGATCGTCGCCTCCTGCACGCGCGGCCGGATCACCGGGATGCCCGTGATGTCCGCGGTCATCTGGCACAGCAGGTTGTTCTTCACCGCCCCGCCGTCGACGCGGATCTCCGGGATGGTGATGTCGGACTGGTCGAGCGCGGCCTGCACGAGGTCGCGCGTCTGGTAGACCATCGACTCCACGCCCGCGCGGATGATGTGCAGGCGGTTCGTCGCGTTGGAGATGCCGACGATCGCGGCGCGCGCGTAGGAGTCCCAGTCGGGCGCCCCGAGGCCGGTGAACGCCGGGACGAGGTAGACGCCCTCCGTGCTCGCGACCTGACCCGCGTACCACTCGCTGTCCGGCGCGGCGTGGATGAGCTTCATGTCGTCGCGCAGCCACTGCATGGTCTTGCCCATGGCGTACACGACGCCCTCGATCTCGTACGCGATGTCGCCGCCCACGCCCCACGCCGCGGTCGTCGTGAGACCGGGCACGTACGCCGTCGAGCTGCCGGCGTTGATGTTGAGGACGCCCGCGGTGCCGTACGTCATCTTCGCCTGGCCGGGCTTGAACGCGGCCTGGCCGAAGAGCCCGGCCTGCTGGTCGCCCATGTTCGCCGCGATCGGGACCGGGGCCCCGAACGACGGCGCCGCGTCGCCGACGACGGTGTCGGACGGGACGATGCGCGGCAGCATGACGCGCGGGATGCCGTAGATCGAGAGCAGCTCGTCGTCCCAGTCGAGCGTCTCGAGGTTCATCATCATGGTCTCGGCGCCGTTGGAGTAGTCCGTGACGAACGCCTCCCGGCCCGTGATGTTCCAGACGAGCCACGTGTCGATCGTGCCCGCGAGCAGCTCGCCCTTCTCGGCACGCTCCTGCGCCCCGGGGACCGCGTCGAGGATCCAGCGGATCTTCGACGCGGAGTAGAAGGCGTCCGGCGTGCGGCCGGTCTTGCTGCGGATGGTCTCGCCGTGCCCCTCCGCGACCCACTGCTCGACGATGTCGACCGAGTGGCGTGAGGCCCACACGATCGCGTTGTAGATGGGCCGCCCGGTGTCCTTCTCCCAGACGAGGGCTGTCTGCCGCTGGTTGGTCAGGCCGATCGCGCTGAGGTCAGCGGGCTGGATGCCCGCCTGGCGCATCGCGGCGCGCATCGTCTCGTACTGGGTCGTGACGATCTCCTGCGGGTCGTGCTCGATCCAGCCGGACCGGGGGTAGTGCTGCGTGAGCTCGGCCTGGCCGAGTCCGAGGACCGTTCCCTCCTCGTCGATCACGAACGTCCGGGCGCTCGTGGTTCCCTCGTCGATTCCGAGGATGTACTTCGTCATGTGCCACACCTCATTGTTGACAGTTCCGAGTGCTGACGCGGGGGTCGTCCCCGTCCGGCCTGGCTCCGAGGCGTCGGTGCCCCGGGGGCCGGAGATACGTGCCCGACGTCCGCACGCTAGTAGCCAGTACACGTCTAGTCAACTAGTTGTCCGAACCTGTATGTGGTCGTACTATCGACACGACCGCGGGGTGGCCGGCGACGGTGCCGGCTCCAGACAACGACGTGCGCTTCGCGAAAGGTACTCATGGACATCGATCTCTTCTCCCTCCTGCTCTCGCTCGGCGGAGGGTTCGTGGGCGCGGCCCTCGGCGCGCTCCTCGCATTCGTCTTCACCGGCCTGGCCGTGGTGCTCGGCGTCGTGGCCCTCGCCGCAGGTGGTGGCTCGGGCATGCTCGACACCGTCGCGTTCGGGCCGTTCTTCGGCCCGCACGTCGCGTTCGCCGGCGGTGTCGCCGCCGCGGGCTACGCGGCACGGCGCGGCGGCTTCGACGGCAAGGACATCGTCACACCTCTCGCGAGCATCCGACGCCCCGACGTGCTGCTCGTCGGCGCGCTGTTCGGCGCGCTGGGCTACGTGGTGCAGGTCGCGGTCGCCGCGACGCCGTGGTTCGGGAGCCACACGGACACCGTGGCCGTCACGGTGTTCCTCTCGGGCGTCGCCGCCCGGCTCGTGTTCGGCCGCACCGGCCTGCTCGGGGCGGTGCCGCGCACGCCGCAGGGCTGGAAGCGCTTCGCGCCCACGCCCGAGAACCAGTGGATCCCGGGCCAGCAGCGCTTCCGCGACAACACGGTGCTCGGCGCGTTCGCCGGCCTGTTCGCGGCCGGCACGACCGTGCTCCTCGCCGAGAGCTTCCCCGACCTCCAGGGCAGCGCCCACGTGTTCGCGTTCGGCGTCTCCGCGTTCTCGCTCGCGTTCCTCGCGGTCGGGATGCCGGTCCCCGTGACGCACCACATCACGGTCGTCGGCGGTCTCGCCGCCGCCACGTTCCTTCCCGTCGTGGGCAGCACGTTCGCGGCCGTGCTCGTCGGCGCCGCGTTCGCGGTCGTCGCCGCGTGGGGCGCTGAGCTGTTCGCGCGCCTCCTGCACATCCACGGCGACACCCACATCGACCCCCCGGCCGCGACGATCTGGCCCACGAGCCTGCTCGTCCTCGGCCTGGGCAGCGCCCTCGTCTGAGCGCACCCGGCGCGGGCGGGTCCGGTGGTGCCACCACCGGGCCCGCCCGCGCGTCATGACACCCGACCTCAGGAGAAGCATGTCGTCCTCGACCGTCACCCTCCCCTCGCTCGCCGACGTCGGCGCCCTCGCCCTCGACGTCGACGGGACGCTCGCCGGCGCCGACCACGCCGTCTCGCCGCGCACCGCGGCCGCGGTCGCCCGCGTCCGCGACGCCGGCGTCCCCGTCCTGCTCGTCACCGGGAGGTCACGGGCCAACACCCTCGATCTCGCGGGCTCGATCGGACTCGACCTGCCCGTGGTCTGCTGCAACGGGGCCGTCGTGGTCGACCCGCGCACGGACGAGGACCTGCGCGTCGAGACCCTGGCCCCGGAGGAGATCCGGACGATGGCCGAGCTCGCGGACGAGCTCGGCCTCACCTGCACGTGGTGGACGTCGCGCGACATCTTCATCTCCGAGCCGGGCTTCGGTCGCGACCTCCTCATGGCGCTCAACGAGCAGGACGTGCGCGTCGCCGACCTCCGGGACACCGACCCGCGCGCGATCGTCAAGATCATGGTCGTCGGCCGCGGGGACCGTCTGGACGAGGTCGCCCCCACGGTCTCGCGCGTCCCCCGGATCGCCCGCGCGATGGACGAGTTCTTCGAGCTCTCGCCCGAGCGGGGCGCGAAGTGGGAGGGCCTGTCCTTCGTGCTGGACCGCCTCGGCGTGACCGCGGACCGCACGCTCGGGTTCGGCGACGGCGGCAACGACGTACCGTGGCTGTCCCGCATCGGCTACGGGTTCGCGATGGGCAACGCGCGCCCCGAGGTCAAGGCCGTCACGCTCGCGAGCATCGGCAACCACGCCGAGGACGGGCTGGCCGCCTTCCTCGAGCACGCCCTCGACCACCTGGGCCTCGGCGCCCCCCGGACCGGAGACCTCGCATGACGACCGCTTCCCTCTTCCGCCTCCCCGAGGACGTCCGCGGCGACGACTACGTGCTCGCGACGTACCACCTGCGCCTGCCCGCAGGCACGGACGTCATGGCCAAGGCCACGACGTTCGCCGTCGGGCAGACGACCGGCACCTGGGTCGAGGTGCCGGGCCTGACGCCCGAGCTGCGCGCGCGGCACGAGGGACGCGTCGTGCGCGTCCTCGAGGCACCGCCCGTCGAGGTCGGGGGCGACGACGACGAGGTGCACGACTTCCTCGTCCAGATCGCCGTCCCGACGGTCAACGTGGGGCCGCAGCTCCCGATGCTGCTCACGACGCTGCTCGGCAACGACGCGTCGACGTCCGTGCAGGCGAAGCTCGTCGACCTCGAGCTCCCGGACGCCTACGCGCGCGATCTCGGCGGTCCCCGGTTCGGGGTCGCCGGCGTGCGCGAGCTCGTCGGGGTCACGGACCGTCCGCTCGTGCTCAACATGATCAAGCCGTGCACCGGGCTGAGCCCGCAGGAGGGCGCGCGGATCTTCAAGGAGACCGCGCTCGGGGGCGTGGACCTCGTGAAGGACGACGAGCTGCTCGGCGACACGTCGTTCTCGCCCGTCGTCGAGCGCGTGCGCGAGTTCGGTCGCGCCGCGCGCGAGGTGCTCGAGGAGACGGGCAAGGACGTGGTCTACGTCCCGAACGTCACCGACCGGCCGGACCGCATGCTCGACACCGCGCGCCGGGCGGTCGACGCGGGGGCCCGCGCGCTCATGATCACCTACGCGACCGTCGGGTACGGCGGCCTGCAGGCGCTGCGCGACGCGGTGGACGTCCCCCTGCTCGGCCACTTCGCCGGCACCGGCCCGTACTTCGAGGGGCCCGCGTCCGGGATGAGCGCCCCGATCGCGGCCGGCATGCTCCCGCGTCTCGCGGGGGCCGACCTCGTGCTCACGACGACCCCGTACGGGGGGTACCCGGTCCGCCGCCTGCCGTACCTGCGCACGCTGCAGCAGCTCGCGCTGCCGCGCCCGCACGTCGCCCCCGCGCTGCCCGTGATCGGCGGCGGGGTGCACCCCGGCGTGGTCGCGCGGTACGTGCGGGACGCGGGCACCGACGTGGTCCTCGGCGCGGGAGGCGCGGTCCAGGGGCACCCGCAGGGGCCCGCCGCGGGCGTGCGCGCCATGCGCCAGGCGATCGACGCCGCGGTCGCCGGCCGCGACGTGCGCGACGCGGCGCGCGAGCACCCCGAGCTCGCCGCGGCGCTGGAGCGCTTCGGCGTGCTGGACTGACGCGTCGACGCACGACGAGAGGGGCGGGTGGTCGTCACCACCCGCCCCTCTCTCGCGTGCGGGTCAGGCGGCGAGCATCGCCTCGGTGCGCCGGCCCGCCGCGTGCAGGAGGTCCCACGTGGCGGCGACGTGCTCGCGGATCTGGCGGTAGACGCCAAAGTACTCGTCGTACACGCGCGTCGCGTGCGCCGACGGCTCGTACGAGCGCTCCACGTCGACCGTCTCCGCGACGGCCTCGTCGAGCGTCGACCACGCCCCCACGCCGACCCCGGCGACGAGCGCGGCGCCCTTCGCGCCGAACTCGCTGCCCGCCGGGACGACGACGCGGCGGCCGAGGACGTCGGCGAACACCTGGCTCCACACGGGGCTCGACGCGCCGCCGCCCGCGAGGCGCACCGTGCCCACCTCGGTGGGGATGGAGTCTAGGCAGTCGCGGATCCCGTAGGCGACGCCCTCGTACACCGCGCGCAGCATGTGGTCGCGCGAGTGCCCGGCGGTGAGCCCGCTGAACGACCCGCGCGCGCTGGGCTTGACGAAGGGCGCGCGCTCGCCGCCGGGCGCGGTGTACCCGTGGAAGACGACGCCGCCCGCGCCCGGCGGGACGCTCGCGACGGTCGCGTCGAGGTGCTCGAAGAGCGACACCGCGCGGGCGCGCGCGTCCTCGTGGAACCCGTGGCCGAGCTCGCGAAGGAACCAGTCGACGTTCGGCGTGCACGAGTTCATGCCCATCGCGCGGACCCACGTGTCCGGGCCGTGCGGGATGACCCACCCGACGTCGGCCGGTGCGAAGCCGGCCGAGAGGTCGTCGGTCGCGACGGTGACGATCCCCGCGGTGCCGATGACCGCCATGCAGTCCCCCGGGGCGATGACGCCCACGCCGAGGGACGACGCGGCGATGTCGACCTGTCCCTTGACGACGGGCGTCCCGGCCCGCAGGCCTGTGCGCGCGGCGGCCTCGGGGGTCACGGTGCCGCACACGTCGGTCGGCGCGAGGAGGCGCGGCAGCACGTGGCGCGCCGCTCCGAGACCCCACGCGTCGAGGACCTCGTCCGACCACGTGCGCGAGCGCACGTCGATGCCCGCGAGGCTCGCGTCCGACGGGTCGCCCGAGAGCTCGCCCGTGAGGCGGTACTCGACCCAGTCCTTGCACCACAGCGCGGTGACCCCCTCGCGCAGCGACTCCGGCTCGTTCTCCAGGCGCCAGCGCAGGAGGGCGCTCGTCGTCCCCGCGTACGGCCCGGTGCCCGAGACGGGGAACTGCCGGCTCACCGTGCCGTCGGCGTACCACCCGTCGATGAGCTCGCCCGCGCGGCCGTCGGTCCACAGGTAGGCGGGGCCGACCGGCCTGCCGTCGGGCCCGACGAGCCAGCTGCCGTCGCCCTGGCCCGTGGCACCGACCGCGAGGATCTCCTCCGGGGCGACGCCCGACGCGGCGACCGCCTCCTGGATCGCCTCGTGCGCGGCGGTCCAGACCTGCTCCATGTCCTCCTCGGCCAGGTGCGGGGCCGGGTTGGTGACCGGGACGCTGCGCCCGGCGCGGGTCAGCTCCGTCCCGTCGAGGTCGAAGACGGCCGCCTTGACGACCGACGTGCCGGCGTCGATGCCGACGAGGTACCTGCTCATGCGTCGTGCTCCTCTTCGTCGAGGTGAGGCGCGCGTGCTGCGCGCGTACTGCCCTAGACATACACGGTCTGGCATACTCCTGTCTATACATGCAAGGAGAGGCAAGGAGGCCTTGTGCGCGCCCTCGTGAAGCACTCGCCCGGTCCCGGCAACGTCGCGCTGCTCGACGTCCCCGCCCCGGTCCCCCGCGACGACCAGGTGCTCGTCGACGTCGCCGCGTGCGCGATCTGCGGCACCGACCGCTCCGCCGTCGAGTCCGGCCAGGGCTTCGACGGCCGCCGCGTCCTCGGCCACGAGATCGCCGGCGTCGTGCGGTGGGTCGGCCCGGCGGCCGAGCGCCCCGACCTGCGGCCCGGGGACCGCGTGTGCGTCGAGACCGACGCCTCGCTGTGCCTGCGGTGCGCCTACTGCCGCACCGAGCAGTACAACCGCTGCCCCCACCGCACCGGCATCGGCACCACCACCGACGGCGGCCTCGCCGACCAGCTCGCCGTCCCCGGGCGCGCCGTGCACCGCCTGCCCGACGACGTCACGCTCCTGGAGGGCGCGCTCGTCGAGCCGCTCGCCGTCGCCGTGCACGCCGTCGTCGAGCGGAGCCCGGCGCTCGCCGGCGAGGTGGTCGTCGTCACCGGGCCCGGCGCCGTGGGGCTCCTCGTCGCCCAGGTCGCCGTCGCGTGCGGCGCGACCGTCGTGCTCGTCGGGCGCTCGCGGCACGCCGTGCGCCTCGCGACCGCCCGCGCCCTCGGCGTGCAGCACGTCGTGGACGCCGACGCCGAGGACGTCGGCGAGGTCGTCGGCCGCCTCACCGACGGGTACGGCGCCCACTCGCTGTTCGAGTGCTCGGGCTCGACCGCCGTCCTCGCCGACGGTCTCACGCACCTGCGCAAGGGCGGGCGGGCCGTGCTCGTCGCCTTCTACCACGAGCACCCGTCGACGGACCTCGACCTCGTCGTCAACCGCGAGCTCGAGGTCGTCGGCTCGCGCGGCAAGCGGCCGTCGTCGTTCCGCACCGCGATCCGGCTCCTCGGGTCGTGCCACGTGCGGCTCGGCCCCGTCATCGGCGCCGTCGTCCCGCTCGACCGCTGGGAGGAGGCCGTCGAGCGCATGACGCGCGGAGAGAAGGTCGTCGTGCAGGTGGCCGCCGACCTCGACGCCCCCGCAGCATGACGGAGCCCGTGCGCGCCGGGGCGGCGCGCGCGGGCTCTCCCCCGCCGGTGCGGGTCAGGCGTTGGCGACGAGGCCGAGCTCGGCGACGCTGGGGAGGCCGGTGTGCGTCGGGACGACGCGGACCGTGTAGCCGAACGGGCCGGACGCGTCGAGCACGACGTCGCCGGCGAACGCGTAGCGGCCGGCCTCGTACGTCTCGGCGAGCGCGAGCGGCTCGGCCGTGAACTCCTCGATGACGTCGGCCTCGCTGACGCGGCCGTGCACGACCTGCACCTGCACGTCCTCGGGGCGCAGGTCGCCGAGCGACACGTACGCGCGCACGGTGAGCCGGTCCCCGACCTGCGGCACCTCGCCGATGCCGGAGGAGTCGACGTGGTCGACGCGCACGCGCGACCACCCGGACCGCACGGACTCCTTCCAGTGCGCGAGCTCGCGCGCGGGGGCGAGGCCGTCGGCCGCGAGCGCTCGCCCCGCCGCCGCAGCGGGCGCGTACAGCCGCGTCACGTACTCGCCGACCATGCGCGTCGCCTGGACCTTCGGGCCGAGCGTCGCGAGCGTGTGCCGCACCATCTCGAGCCACCGGCCGGGCACGCCGGACGTGTCGCGGTCGTAGAAGCGCGGCGCGACCTGCTGCTCGACGAGGTCGTACAGGGCTGCGGCCTCGAGGTCGTCCCGGCGGTCGGGGTCCTCGACGCCGTCGGCGGTGGGGATGGCCCAGCCGTTCTCGCCGTCGAACCACTCGTCCCACCACCCGTCGAGGATGGACAGGTTGAGGCCGCCGTTGAGCGCCGACTTCATACCCGACGTCCCCGACGCCTCGAGCGGGCGCAGCGGGTTGTTGAGCCAGACGTCGCAGCCCGGGTAGAGGGACTGCGCCATGGCGATGTCGTAGTTGGGCAGGAAGACGATGCGGTGGCGCACCTCGGGGTCGTCGGTGAAGCGCACGAGCTGCTGGATGAGCCGCTTGCCCTGGTCGTCGGCGGGGTGCGACTTGCCCGCGACGACGAGCTGCACGGGGCGCTCGGGGTGCAGCAGCAGCGCCTTGAGGCGCTCCGGGTCGCGGAGCATGAGCGTGAGCCGCTTGTACGTGGGCACGCGCCGCGCGAAGCCGATGGTGAGCACGTCGGGCGACAGGACGTCGTCGACCCAGCCCAGCTCGGCCGGGGTCGCACCGCGCTCGCGCCACGACTTGCGCACGCGGCGGCGGGCCTCGTCGACGAGGCGGCCGCGCATCTCGCGGCGGACCGCCCACAGCTCGCCGTCGCTCACGCCGCCGTCCCCGTCGCCGCGCAGCCAGCCCGACGACGCGGCGTCGGCCGTGAGCTCGTCGAGCCCGAGCCGGTCGGCCTCGAGGGCCGCGAACGCCGGGTCCACCCACGTGGGCGAGTGCACGCCGTTCGTCACCGAGGTGATCGGGACCTCACGGGCGTCGAAGCCCGGCCACAGGCCCTCGAACATGCCGCGCGACACCTCGCCGTGCAGGAGGGAGACGCCGTTCGCCCGCCCGCCGAGGCGCAGGCCCATGACGGCCATGTTGAACACGGTCGGGTCGCCGCCGTCGTAGTCCTCCGCGCCGAGCGCGAGGACGCGCTCCACGGGCAGCCCGTCGAGGGCCATGTCGCCACCGAAGTACTGCGTGACGAGGTCGCGCCCGAACCGGTCGATGCCGGCCGGGACGGGCGTGTGCGTCGTGAAGACCGTCGCGGCGCGCACGGCCTCGAGCGCCTCGTCGAACGTGAGGCCCTGCTCGACGAGCTCGCGGATGCGCTCGACGCCGAGGAACCCGGCGTGCCCCTCGTTGGTGTGGTAGACCTCCGGGGCCGGCGCACCGGTGAGGCGCGACCACAGGCGCAGCGCGCGCACGCCGCCCACGCCGAGCAGCAGCTCCTGCTGGAGGCGGTGCTCGCCGCCGCCGCCGTAGAGGCGGTCGGTGACCTTGCGCGCGGCCTCGTCGTTGCCGGGCACGTTGGAGTCGAGGAGCAGCAAGGGCACGCGGCCCACGGCAGCGACCCACACGTGCGCGTGCAGCGTCCGACCGCCCGGGAGGGCGAGCGACACCCGCGCGGGCGTGCCGTCGTCGTCGCGCAGGAGGGTCAGCGGCAGGCCGTCCGGGTCGAGCAGCGGGTAGGTCTCGACCTGCCAGCCGTCGCGCGTGAGGGACTGCTTGAAGTATCCGGCGCCGTACAGGAGCCCGACGCCGACGATCGGCACGCCGAGGTCGCTCGCGCTCTTGAGGTGGTCGCCCGCGAGGATGCCGAGGCCGCCGGAGTACTGCGGCAGCACCGACGTGATGCCGAACTCGGGCGAGAAGTAGGCGATCGCGGCCGGGAGCGAGCCGTCCTCGTCGGAGGCGGCCCGCTGCTGGTACCACAGCGCGTCGTCGAGGTAGTGGCGCAGGTCGGCCGCCGCCGCGCGCACGCGCTCGACGAACGCGCCGTCCGCGGCGAGCTCCGCGAGCCGTTCCGGGCCGAGCGCGCCCAGCAGCGCGACGGGGTCGCCGTGCACGGACGCCCACGCCTCGGGGTCGATGCCGGCGAACAGGTCGCGCGTCGGGGCGTGCCAGGACCAGCGCAGGTTGTGGGCCAGCTCGTCCAGGTCGCGCAGCTCGGCGGGCAGCAGGGTGCGGACGGTGAACCGTCGGATCGCTCTCACGGGGACGAGACTACGCAGGCCGAGGCCGGTGCACACCCTCGCGGTGTCACACGCACGTCACGCTTGCGTGAACTTTCACCCCGGCGCCACGCCCGACACCGCACCTCGTCGACGCCTGCCGAGCACGCTCCCAGGTGCCTGCCCCCCGCGGGCCTCGATACGTTGTGCGTGTGACGTCGACCTCTCCGGCCCCCGCGCCGCACCGCACCCCCGCGACCGCCCCCCGTCCTGCCCCGCCCGCCCCGATCGGCCGCATCCCCGTGCTGGACGTCTCGCCCGTCGTCGAGGGCGGGCGGTGGCCCGCGAAGGCCGTCGTCGGCGAGATGGTGCCGGTCGAGGCGACCGTGTTCCGCGAGGGGCACGACGCCGTCGCCGCGACCGCCGTCCTCGTCGCCCCCGACGGCGCCGAGCGCACCGCGCGCATGGTGGACGTGGCGCCCGGCCTCGACCGGTTCCGCGCCACGCTGCACCCCGACGCGATCGGCGACTGGTCGTTGCGGGTCGAGGCGTGGAGCGACCCCTACGGCACGTGGGCGCACGACGCGACCGTGAAGATCGCCGCGGGCGTCGACGTCGACCTCATGCTCGCCGAGGGGGTCCGGCTCTTCGAGCGCGTCCTGGCCGACGCGGTCCCCCTCCCGGGCGCCGACGGCACCCCGGGCACCCGGTCGCCGCAGGACGCGCGCACGCTCGCCGACGCGGCAGCCGCCCTCGCCGACGCGAGCCGCCCCGCCGAGGCCCGCCTCGCCGCGGCGACGTCGCCCGAGGTGCGCGACGTCCTGGACCGCGCGCCCCTGCGCGACCACGTGACGGCGTCGGCCACCTACGACCTGCGCGTCGAACGACCGCTGGCGCTCGCGGGTGCGTGGTACGAGATGTTCCCGCGCTCCGAGGGTGCGCGCCGGATGAAGGACGGCCGCTGGCGCTCCGGGACGTTCACCGCGGCGGCCCGGCGCCTGCCGGCGATCGCCGCGATGGGGTTCGACGTCGTCTACCTCACGCCCGTCCACCCCATCGGCACGACCCACCGCAAGGGCCGCAACAACTCCCTCACGGCGCTCCCCGGCGACCCGGGCAGCCCGTACGCGATCGGCTCGAAGGACGGCGGCCACGACGCGATCCACCCCGAGCTCGGGAGCGACCGCACGTTCCGCGCGTTCGTCAAGGAGGCGCGGCGCAACGGGCTCGAGGTCGCGATCGACCTCGCGCTGCAGTGCTCGCCCGACCACCCGTGGGTGACCGAGCACCCCGAGTGGTTCACGACCCGCGTCGACGGCTCGATCGCGTACGCCGAGAACCCGCCCAAGAAGTACCAGGACATCTATCCCCTGAACTTCGACAACGACCCCGCGGGCATCTACGCCGAGGTGCTGCGCGTGGTCCGCGTGTGGATCGACCGGGGCGTCACCGCGTTCCGCGTCGACAACCCGCACACCAAGCCGCTCGACTTCTGGGAGTGGCTCCTGGCCGAGGTGCGCGCGACGAACCCCGAGGTCGTGTTCCTCTCCGAGGCCTTCACCAAGCCCGCGATGATGCACACGCTCGCGCGCATCGGGTTCCACCAGTCGTACACGTACTTCACGTGGCGCAACACCCGCGACGAGCTCGCCGAGTACCTCACCGAGGTGTCGGGCGAGGCCGGCGCGTACATGCGGCCCAGCTTCTGGCCGACGACGCACGACATCCTCCCGCCCTACCTCCAGCACGGCGGGGTGGCCGGGTTCGCGGTGCGCGCGGTGCTCGCCGCGACCGGGTCGCCCACGTGGGGGATCTACTCCGGGTACGAGCTCGTGGAGAACGTGCCGCGGCCGGGCGTCGAGGAGCAGATCGACAACGAGAAGTACGAGTACAAGCCGCGCGACTGGGCGCTCGCGGAGGAGATCGGGATCTCGACGCTGCTCACGCGGCTCAACGAGGTCCGGCGCGACCACCCCGCGCTGCGCCAGCTCCGCAACCTCACCGTCCACCCGACGACGAACGACCAGGTGCTCGCGTTCTCCCGGCACCTGCCCGCCGAGCACTCGCCGACCGGCGAGGCCGACACGGTCGTCGTCGTCGTGAACCTCGACCCCCACTCCCCGCAGGAGTCGAACGTGCACCTCGACCTCGCGGCCCTCGGGCTGCCTCCCCTCGCGGACGGCCAGGACCCGTGGGCGCCGTCCTTCGTCGCGCACGACGAGCTGTCCGGCGAGAGCTACGGCTGGGGCCAGGACGTCTACGTGCGGCTCGAGCCGATGCGCCAGGTCGCGCACGTCGTGCACGTGAGGCCTGCATGACGTTCCCTCGCGACGCTGCACCGGTCCCCGTGCGCGGTCCCGCTGCCGGCCCCGCCCCCGTGCCGCCCATCACCGCGCCGGTCCCCGTCGCGGCGCTCCCACCCCGGCGCCAGCCGACGGCGCCCGTCGACGCGCGCCCCGGGCTGTCCGACGACCCGGACTGGTACCGCACGGCGGTGTTCTACGAGGTGATCGTCCGCGCGTTCTCCGACTCCGACGGCAGCGGGACGGGCGACCTGCGGGGCCTCATCGACCGCCTCGACTACCTCCAGTGGCTCGGCATCGACGCGCTGTGGCTGCCGCCGTTCTACCCGTCGCCCCTGCGCGACGGCGGCTACGACGTGTCCGACTACACCGCGATCGCGCCGCAGTACGGCTCGACGTCGGACTTCGCCGAGCTCGTCAGCGAGGCGCACGCGCGCGGGATGCGCGTCGTCATCGACCTCGTCATGAACCACACGAGCGACCAGCACCCCTGGTTCCAGGCGTCGCGCGCCGACCCCGAGGGCCCGTACGGCGACTTCTACGTGTGGAGCGACGACGACACGCGCTACCAGGACGCGCGCATCATCTTCGTCGACACCGAGACGTCCAACTGGACGTTCGACCCCGTGCGCCGCCAGTTCTTCTGGCACCGGTTCTTCTCCCACCAGCCCGACCTCAACTTCGAGAACCCGCGCGTCGCCGACGCGATGCTCGACGTCGCGCGGTTCTGGCTGCAGATGGGCGTCGACGGGTTCCGCCTCGACGCCGTGCCGTACCTCTACGAGGCCGAGGGCACCAACTGCGAGAACCTGCCGCAGACGCACGAGTTCCTGCGGCGCGTGCGGCGCATGGTCGACGCCGAGTTCCCGGGGCGCATCCTGCTCGCCGAGGCGAACCAGTGGCCGCGCGAGGTCGTGGACTACTTTGGCACCGAGGACGAGCCGGAGTGCCACATGTGCTTCCACTTCCCCGTGATGCCCCGCATCTACTACGCGATCCGCGACCAGCGCGCGAACCAGGTCCTCGAGATCCTCGCCGACACGCCCGACATCCCGCCCGGCGCGCAGTGGAGCACGTTCCTGCGCAACCACGACGAGCTCACGCTCGAGATGGTCTCCACCGAGGAGCGCGCGTCGATGTACGGGTGGTACGCGCCCGACCCGCGCATGCGCGCGAACGTCGGCATCCGCCGTCGGCTCGCTCCCCTGCTCGACAACTCGCGCAAGGAGGTCGAGCTCGCCCACGCGCTCCTGCTCTCCCTGCCGGGCAGCCCGTGCCTCTACTACGGCGACGAGATCGGGATGGGAGACAACATCTGGCTGCCGGACCGCGACTCGGTGCGCACCCCCATGCAGTGGACGCCCGACCGCAACGCCGGGTTCTCGACCGCCGACCCCGGCAAGGTCTACCTGCCGCTCGTGCAGTCGCTCGTGCACCACTACGGCTACGTCAACGTCGAGGCGCAGCTCGAGCAGTCGACGTCCCTGCTGCACTGGGTGCACGGCATGCTCAAGGTCCGGCGCCGCCACAAGGCGTTCGGCACCGGCGACTTCGTCGCGCTCGAGTGCGACAACGAGTCGATCCTCGCGTTCCTGCGCCGGACCGACGCCGAGACGATCCTGTGCGTCGCGAACCTCTCCGCGACCGCCCGCGCGGCCGCGGTGCACCTGCCCGGCCACCCCGGGGCGACGCTCACGGACGTCTTCGGCGGGGCCCGTTTCCCCGCCGTCGACGACGACGGGCGCGTCGTCATGACGTGGGGGTCGCGCGACTTCTACTGGCTCGTGGTGCACGACCCGGCGTGAGCACGGCTCCTCCCGGTCCTCGTGCGGCGGGCTCGTCGCGCGCGTGATGGCATGAAGGCGACCTGACGGAGGAGGCACGCGTGACGGTACGGCGGACGGACCCGCCCTCGGCGGAGCTCATGAGGCTCCTGGACGCCTGGCTGCCGGCGCGCCGCTGGTACCCCGTCAAGGGGGTCGCCGTGCGCCACGTGCCCTGGCTGTCCTTCGCGCTCGACGCCCCGCCGCACGCCGCGACGCCCGGCCGACCCGACACCGGCAGGGCCGTGCGGGTCGAGCTCCACCTGCTGCGGCTCGTCGGGGACGGCGTGGACCTCGTCGTGCAGGTGCCCCTCGTGCTCGAGCGGGTGTCTCGGCCGACCGGCGCGACGCGTGGCGTCGAGAGCCAGAGCAGCGCGACGCCGGGCGGGGCGGCGCCGATCGGGACGCTCGCCCCGGGCGGCACCGACGACGCCGCGTGGGTCGTGCACGACGGCGCCGCGCACCCCGCGTGCTGGGCGGCCCTCCTGGCCGTGGCGCAGTGGGAGGACCCAGGCACAGCACCGGACGGGGCGAGTCCCCGCGACGGGGGCCGCGACGCCGACACCGACCTCACCGGTGGACGCGCGTTGAGCGTCGAGCAGTCGAACAGCTCGGTGCTGCTGCCGCAGGTCGCCGGCGGGAGCATGCTCAAGGTCCTGCGCGCCATCGCGATCGGACCCAACCCCGACGTGACGATCCCCCGCGCGCTGGCCGCCCAGGGCTGGGCCGGGGTTCCCCGGCCGCTCGCATGGCTCGAGGTGACGTGGGACGCGGAGGACGACCCGGCCGCCGTCGACCCGGGCGTGGACCACCGACCGGGCGAGCCGACCGCGGGAGGCGGGGCACCGGCGTCGGGCACCGCTCCGGGCCAGGAGGCTCCCCGCTCCGCGCACCTGGCCATCCTCAGCGAGTTCGTCGAGGGCGCGCGCGACGGGTTCGACCTCGCGTGCTCCTACGCCGGGCAGGGCGCGTCGTTCGCCGACCTGGCGGCCGACCTGGGGCGCGTGCTCGCCGACCTCCACGCCGCGCTCCGGCGGGCGTTCGGCGTCGGGTCGCCGGTCGACGCGCGCTGGCTCGTCGCCGACCTGCGGCGGCGCGCGGACGAGGCCGTCGCGTCGTCGCGCGCGCTGGGGCGGCGCGCGGACGACGTCGCCGCCTTCTGGGACCGCACGTCCGCGCGCCTCGCGAACGTGACGCGCGTCCCCGACGCGCTCCCCCGGCTGCAGACCGTCCACGGCGACCTGCACCTCGGCCAGGTGCTGCACGCGCGCCGCTTCGGCTGGAAGGTGCTCGACTTCGAGGGCGAGCCCCTGCGCCCGGTCGCCGAGCGCACGCGCCCCGACCTCGCGCTGCGCGACGTCGCCGGGATCGTGCGCTCGTTCGACTACGCCGCCGCCGTCGGACGCGCGCCCGACGCCGCGTGGGCCGTCCAGGCGCGCACCGCGTTCCTCGATGCCTACGACCGGGCCGACACCGCCGGCGTCGACCGCGCGACGTCCGAGGCGCTCGTCCGGGCGCTCACGCTCGACAAGGCGCTGTACGAGGTCGTCTACGAGTCGCGCAACCGCCCCGACTGGGAGCCCATCCCCCTCGCCGCGGTGGACCGCCTGCTCGCGGGGAACGCCTGACCCGTCCACGAGGACGGCACCGCCCCGTGAGGTCGACGGCGGGTACGGCAAGGTGGAGGCGCGGCCGAGACCGCGCCTCCACCTCACCAAGCCGGTCTCCTAGCCTGCCGAGCAGTCGACGACCGGTGCCAGCACCGGAGCGTCGCCTCGGCCCGAGAAACCGTAGGTGATGGTCCCGCCGGCCGGCACGCGCGCGTTCCACGACTCGGCGGTGACCGTCGCGATCCCGTCGTCCACGGAGAGCGCACCGTGCCAGGTCTGCACGAGCTCGCTGCCCGCGGGCACGCGCCACGAGGTGGACCACGTCGAGACGGGCTCGCCGTCGAACTCCACCCGCACCTGACCCTGGTAGCCACCCGGCCACAGGTACTGGATCTCCAGCTCGGCCGAGCATCCGTCCGCGCGGCTCGCGAAGACCGATGCCTCGTGCGACGTCTCGGCGATGCCGTCCGGGCCGGAGATCAGGCGCTCGCCCCAGGGGGACGGAGCGGCCGGGTCGAAGCCCTGGACGAGGTCCAGGTCCTCCACGCCACCGCTGTTGCCGCTCCAGGACCACCCGAACCAGCCGAGGCCGAGGCGCCGCGACTCGGCGAGGATGGTGTCCTCGTCGACGTCGTTACCGTAGTGCGCCGGGCCGAACTCGCCGACGATCAGCGGCAGTCCGGCGTCGACGAAGTGCTCCAGGTAGTCCGTGACCACCGCGCCGTCGCCGTACACCTCGTACATGTGGACGGAGAACACGACGTTCGCGTCGGGGTCGGCGTCGAACACCTGCCGCGCCTGGGAGTACATCGTCCGCGACCAGTCCTGGCCCCAGTTCGGGGCGTCGACGACGATCGTGTGCTCGTACCCGATGTCCCGCAGGCGCTGGACCGCGGCCGACGTCCGCGCCGCCCACTCGTCGGCGACCGGACCGTTGCCGATCGGCTCGTTGCCGATGTTGACGAGGACCCTGTCCTCCGTTCCGGCGAGCGTCGGGTACAGGTCCTCCCAGTAGTCGACAGCGCGGTCGAGCGACACCGCGGCGGGCGCGTACTCGTCCCCGTAGCCCGTCGTGTCGTGCACCTCCAGGGCGCACACCAGACGGTTCACGTCGCACTCGCGGACGACGCGCGCGACGTCCGCCGGGTCGTTGCGGGTCCATTGGTCGCCGCTGGACAGGACGACGCGCACCGCGTTGGCGCCCGTGCCCTTGATGTCCTCGAACGCCTGGAACTCGTGGGTGTACCAGGTGTGCGCGTGGTTGATCCCGCGGAGGACGAGGTCGCTCCCGTCCGCCTCGACGAGCCGACCGTCGACGACGTGCAGACCGTCCGCGGTCGCCTCGTCGGCACCCGCCGGGGCGGCAAGCGCAAGCGCTCCCGACCCGGCGAGGGCGAGCGCAGCGACGTACGCCGGGACCGACGTCGCCCGGGTACGGAGCTGTCGTGTGCTGTTCCTACTCATCGAACTCCTTCGTTCTGCGCTCGCGCACGAGCGCGCTCTCCATCCGCTTTCAGATGGACTCCCAGATGAACCGCTTCATGCGCGTGACGCGGTGCGGCGGACCGGTTCAGCGGTCGGCGGACGAGCCGCGCACGACGCACGAGGCGCTGTTCTCCCAGCCCCACCCGTCCCCGTCCGGGTCCGACGACGCGCTCGCGCAGTACGGGTACCCGTTCGCTGCCGTGCTCCCGCTCCCGGAGCCACCGCCGGAACCCGTGTCCGCGGAGGAGCCGCGCACCACGCACGACGCGCTGCTCTCCCAGCCCCACCCGTCCCCGTCCGGGTCCGACGACGCGCTCGCGCAGTACGGGTACCCGTTGGGTGCCGTACCGGTTCCGCCGTCTCCACCACCGCCGTCGCCCCCGTACACCGACGCCACGGGCGCGTTGCGGGCCTTGAGACCGTCGGCGCCGTGGACGAACCGCTGCCCCCACGGCGTGAGCGAGCTCGCGGAGAACCCGTTCACCATGTCCAGGTACTCGACGCCGCTCCCGTTGCCGGACCACGACCAGCCGAGCATCCCGATCCCCTGGGACCGCGTGTAGCTCATGATCGTGGCCTCGTCCGGGTTCCCGTCCGAGTGGTTGTCACCGAACTCGCCGACCATGATCGGCAGCCCTCGGCTCGTGAAGGAGTCGAGGTACGCGCGCACCTCCGCCCCCGTGTCGAAGACGCCGTACATGTGGACGGAGAAGACCACGTTCCCGTCTGCGGCCGCGACCGTCGGGGCGTTGTCGCGCATAGTGAACGACCAGTCCTGCCCCCAGTTCGGGGCGTCCACGACGAGCGTGTGGTCGAGGCCCGCCGCGCGCAGGGTCCGGATCGCCGCGATCGTTTCCGTCGTCCAGCTCTGGAAGCCGGAGTTGCCGAAGGGCTCGTTCCCGATGTTGATCATCACGTACCGCTCCTGGCCGCGCAGGACCGACGCGACGCTGGTCCAGTACTGCGCCGCGCTCGCGAGCGACCGGGCGCTGCCGTCCTCGCCGTAGCCCGTCGTGTCGTGGTTCTCGAGGATGCACACGAGCTGGTTCTGCTTGCAGCGCTCGACGACGGCGCTCACGTCGGCCGCCGAGCTCGTCCCGTACCGGCCGCCCGACAGCACGACGCGGGCGGTGTTCGCGCCGGCGGCGCGGATGTCAGCAAAGGACTGCGTCTGCGACGGGTACCAGGCGTGCGCGTGGTTGACGCCGACCGGCACGAAGCGGTTGCCGTTCGCGTCGTAGATCTTCCCGTCCTGGACGGAGAACCCGTCGCTCGCGGCGCTCGCCCCCTGCGCAAGCGCCGGCACGGCGAGCAGGGCGAGCAACGCGCCCAGGGCGATGGCGAACAGTCGTCTCATCGATCTTCCTCCCGAACCGGGCGTCGTCGCCCGGTCTGCTCGGTGGACGTCGTCGTCGGGTTCGTCCGCGAACCCTCATCCGGCCCGTCATGGCCCGATGACACCGTTGCGCTTAAGCGCTTCATGTCGAAGGTAGTGCATCCCCGGAGAGAATTCCAGGGTGTCTCGCGGCCGCATCGGCGCCCTCCACGACGCACTGCCACGGCCCGCGGGCCGCGCGAGAGCAGGGCGGGGCGTCGGAAGGACGCCCCGCCCCGCTCTCCCGCCGGAGTCGGGGAGCTCAGTCGCGCGAGCGCGTCCGCAGCTCCTCGTAGGCGCGCCGGACGACCTCGGCGCCCGGCTTGCCGTACATGCAGTAGTCGTCGTTCGCCGCGGCCTCGGACTCCGCGTACAGCGGCGACGGCCAGTCCCAGAGGAAGTACCCGGAGACCCAGGGCCGACGGGCGCAGGCGGCGAACATCTCGGCGAGCCAGTCCGCCTGCGCCGCACCCGACGGCGACCCCGCGAGGTTCCAGTCGTTCGGGCGCGCCGGGGAGCCCTCGCGGCTCGGGCAGCCCGCCTCCAGGAAGACGAACGGCTTGTCCTCGCGCGCGACGACGGCCTCGATCCGGTCGAGGTGGTGCTCCCACGTCCCGGCCGGGTAGTAGCCCGAGCTCCCGATCACGTCGACCGCGTCCCACCAGGTGACGCGGTCCTCCTGGTACTTGTCGCAGTTGTAGGTCACCAGGCCGCCGTAGACCTCGCGCACGGCAGCGACGAGCGCCCGCCACTGTGCGTCGCGCCCGTCGGCCCGCACCATCTCGCACCCGACGCAGAACATCTCCGCGCCCTCCTCCGCGGCGATGCGCGCGTGGTGCACGACGAACTCCGTGTACGACGCGAACCACTCGTCCCACGACGGCTCGCCCGGCACGTCCTCGTCGAAGAAGCCGATGAACGCTCGCCATGTCCCGTCCGCGGAGTCGACCACCGGCTTGAGGCACACCTTCCAGCCTCGCGCCTTCGCCGCGCGTATCGCGGCGCGCACCTCGTCGTCGGTCACCGTCGGCTCGTCGCCGTAACGGACCACGGTCGACTGCGGCGTGTCCTGCTTCGCGGAGAACGTCACGGCCACCCAGTCCACGCCGAGGCCCTGGAGCGCGTCCATGGAACGTTCGGCGCCCGGACCGGTCCAGGTCCCGCGTACGCCCGTCCACCCCCAGGTCATGCCCGTCACGGGCGCCCCGGCGAACGGCGCGGGCCGCACAGGGCCCTCGACCGCGCGCAGCTCGGCCCGCGTCGGCGGGTTCGCCCCTGCACGGGACACCGTGACCGACGCGGCGACCGCCGCGGACCGTGCCGCGGTCCGCACCGCCGCGTCCGACAGTCGGCGCAGAACGTCCGCACCTCCCGGGCCGCGCACCCCGCGCGCCGCGAGCGCGTCGAGCAGCGCCCCCGTGAACGTGTCGCCCGCGCCGACGGTGTCGACGACGTCGACCGCACGGCCCGGGACCTCGACGAGACGGCCGTCATGGCGGACGAGCGTCGCGCCGTCGCCCCCACGCGTCACGACGACGAGGGCCGCGCCCCACGCCGACCAGCGGCGCGCGACGTCAAGCGGGTCGGTCCCCGGGGCGAACCACGCGAGGTCCTCGTCGCTCACCTTGACGACGTCGGCGAGCGCGACGAGCTCCTCGACGCGGGCCCGGGCCGCCGCGGCGTCGTCGACGAGAGCGGGGCGCACGTTGGGGTCGTACGAGACGACGGCGGAGGAACGCGCCCGGCGGACGACGTCCCGGACCACGTCGGCGCCCGGAGACAGCACCGCCGCGACGGACCCGACGTGAACGACCTCCGCGTCGCCGAGCTCCACCTGCCCGAGCTCCCACGCGAGGTCGAAGGCGTACGTCGCCTGTCCCCGGGCGTCCAGAGACACCGTCGCCGCCGACGTCCGTCCCGTCGACGGCACGTGCGCGTCCACCTCCACGTCGCTCGCGGCGAGCCAGTCACGGACCAGGGCGCCGCGCTCGTCGGGGGCGAGCGCCGTGGCGAGCACCACCTCACGACCGAGCCGGCCGAGCGTGAGCGCGACGTTCGCGGGGCTTCCGCCGGGCAGGTCTCGGGTGGCTCCCGGACCGTCGGAGACGATGTCGACGAGAGCCTCGCCGACCACGAGGAAGCGCGTCACGAGGCCACCTGCCCGTCGCGGACGGCGCGCGCGATCGACGGGCCGAGCGGGAGCCGCGGCAGGAGCGTCGCCTGGACCGCATGGTAGAGGTCGGGCTTGCCCGGCCATGTGGCCCCCGCAGGGCGGTTCGACGGGTCGAGCTCGTGGTGCCACGATCCCCCGTCGTGGTCCACCACGAAGGTCACCGCGTAGTCCCACCAGGTCGCGTACAGGTCGGCGTAGCGGGCGTCACCCGTCCGTCGGTGCAAGGCGTCCGCGGCGGCGATCGCCTCGGCGACGACCCAGTGCATGCGCTCGCGCACGACGGGCGCACCGGACCAGTCGGTCGTGTAGACGAACCCGTCCGCGCCGTCCACGGCCCAGCCGTCGGCCACGGCGCGGTCGAACAGCACGGTCGCCGTCGGGCGTAGGTCGGACGGCGCGAGCGTGCCCAGCGCGACCTCGAGGTGCAGGAGCAGCCGGGACCACTCGAGGCCGTGCCCGACGGTCGCCCCGTAGGGCTTGAACGGGTCGGCGGGCCGGTCGGCGTTGAGCTCCAGGTCCGGCGTCCACGTGACGTCGAAGTGCTCGGGCAGCCGCCCGTCGTGATCCCCGGCGAGCCGCACCACGAGCCGGGACACGCGCGCGGCGCGGTCGCGCCACGCGACGTCCCCGGTGGCGTCGGCGACGGCGAGCATCGCCTCGACCGCGTGCATGTTCGCGTTGAGGCCCCGGTACGGGTCGAGGACGGTGAACGACGCGTCCCACGTGTCGACCACGAGCCCGGTCGCGTCGTCCCAGAAGCGCTCGAGGAACACGGAGCACGCGTCGGTGAGCAGGGCCCGCGCACCCGGCAGGCCGGCCAGGGTCGCGCTCGACGCGGCGAGCAGGACGAACGCGTGGTCGTAGGCGGACTTGCCTGCGCCGAGGTCGGGCGCGCCCAGCGCGTCGAGGGCGTGGAACCACCCGCCGTGCTCGGCGTCGTGCAGCGGTCCCAGCAGGCCGTCGAGCGCCCCGCGCGCGATCGGCTCGCACCCGGGCACGCCCAGCATCGCACCGAGCGCGTAGACGTGGACGGTCCGGCACGTGATCCACGTCTGGACGCCTGCCTCCGGGTCGGGGGCCCCGGACCCGTCGAGGTAGGCCGCCCCTCCTCCCGGGGCGACGACGCGACGTCCGAACCCGAGCAGCGACCGCGTGTGCGCGTCGAGCCACGCCAGGTGCGTCTCGCGCTCGGTCCAGGCGAGCTCGTCGCGCACACCGCCACGCGGTCGGCGGTCGATCGTCGGCGCCGTCATGCCGACACCGCCGGCCGGCGCGACACCAGCTGGTTGACGCTGCGCAGCACCCGCGGGTCGGCGAGCGCGGACCTGTCCAGCGTGGTCGGAGCCGTCACGTGGAAGGTCACGCTCTCGCCCGCCAGCAGGTCGACGAGCGCGTCGTCGACCACGGCGTCCGGGTGGACCTTGTCAGCGAGCAGCGACAGTCCCCGCACGACGGTGTCGGTCGTGACGCGTACCCGCGCCCCATCCTCCGTCGAGGTCACCTCGACGTGGAGCGCGGGGCTGCGCAGCGCGCTGTCGCGAGGCTCGGCGTAGAACCACGTCGCGCTCTCGTGCCCGAGGGAGGCCACCAGGAGCTCGCCCGCCGCGTCCTGCGCCCGGGCGACGTCCGCCGGCACGGGGATCGTCGTCGTGGTGCGCGGCGCGAGGTCGACCGGGACCTTGACCGCCTCGATCTCGACGCCGTCGTACCGGGTCCGCCGCAGGACGAGGTCGCCCCGCCAGCCCTCCGCGCTGTCGTTCACGAGGGCGACCACGAGCTCGCCCGCCTCGCCCCGCGGCTGCACGGTGAGCAGCCGGTCGGCGAAGGCGTGCCGCAGCGCGACCAGGAGCGGCTTCTCGCGGCCGTCACCGTCGACCGCGGCCCACGAGGTCACCGGCCAGCAGTCGTTGAGCTGCCACACGACCGCCCCCATGCACCGCGGGGACCACGAGCGGTAGTGCTCGATCGCGGTCCGGACCGCGATCGCCTGGTTCCAGGACATCGCCCAGTGCCAGTCCTCCATCGCGTCGGGCAGCGGGACGTGCGCGACGAGCCCGTCGGTGAGCTTGTCGTTGCCCTGCATCGCCTTCTGGTGGACGAGCATCCCGGGTGACTCAGGGGTGAGCGGGTCGTCGCTGATCGCCCGGGTGAGGGTCGACCACGCCGGCGGACCCTGCCACCCGAACTCCGCCATGAAGCGTGGCACCGTGTCCCGGTAGTGCGGCCAGTCCTGCCGGTTCCACAGCTCCCACTCGTGCATCGAGCCGTGTCGCGGGTCGTTCGGGTGCACCTCCAGGCTGCCGGACCACGGGCTCGACGGCGTGTACGCGCAGTCGGGATCGAGCTCCGCGACGACGCGCGGGAGCAGCTCCGTGTAGTACCCCAGCCCCCACGTGCGCCCGTCGAGGCGCTGTCGCCAGCTCCAGTCGTGGAAGCCCCAGATGTTCTCGTTGCTGCCGTTCCAGAGCACGAGCGACGCGTGGTGCCCGAGACGGGCGACGTTGTCACGCACCTCCGCCTCGACCTCCGACCGCAGCGGGTCCTCCTCCGCGTAGGCCGCGCAGGCGAAGAGGAAGTCCTGCCACGTGAGGACGCCACGCTCGTCGCACAGATCGTAGAAGTCGTCCGACTCGTAGATCCCGCCGCCCCACACGCGCAACAGGTTCAGGTTCGCCGAGACTGCCTGGTCGATGCGCGCCGCGTACCGCTCGCGTGTCACGCGGTGCGGGAAGGCGTCGTCCGGGATCCAGTTCGCGCCACGCACCCAGACGGGGACGCCGTTGACCACGAAGCGGAACGAGGTCCCGTCGTCGTCGGGCTCGATCTCGAGCGCGGCCGTCCGGAAGCCGACACGGCGCGCCGAGGTGTCGAGCACGTCCGCACCCGCACGCAGCTCGACGTCGACGGCGTACAGCGGCTGGTCCCCGTGGGTCCGGGGCCACCACAGATCGACCTCGGGCACGACGACGTCGACCTCCGCCCGGTCGCCGTCCGTCGGGACCTGGGCCCGGACGCCCGCGACGGTCGCCGCCAGCGTCAGCCCCGTGCCTCCCGAGCCGGAGCGCTCGACCTCGGCCACGACGCGCACCCGGCCAGGGGCGGCCTCGGCACCGTTCGTCGAGGCGGGCTCGGCGACGGAGGCGTGCACGCGCACCTGCGCGAGCCGCGCGACGGACCACGACTCGAGTCGGACGGGACGCCAGATTCCGGACGTCGCGGTGTCGGGACCCCAGTCCCACCCGAAGCTGCACGCCATCTTGCGCATCGCGTTGAAGGGGTGCTGGTTGACCTGGGGACGGTAGCCGAGGAGAAGGCTCTGCCGGTCCGCGTACGGGACGGGCGCGGCGAACCGCACCACGAGCTCGTTCTCGCCCTCGACGAGCAGCGGACCGACGTCGAACCGGTAGGTGCGGTGCATGTTCGCCGTCGAGCCCACCACCGTCCCGTTGAGCCGGACCTCCGCGACGGTGTCGAGGCCGTCGAAGACGAGGTCGTGCCGCTCGTGCCCGTCCGGCGCCCACGCGAAGCGGGTGGTGTACACCCAGTCGGTCCGGCCGATCCACGCGAGCAGCCGCTCGTGGTCGTCGAGGTACGGGTCGACGATCAGGCCCGCGGCGAGCAGATCGGTGTGCACGCTCCCCGGGACCGTCGCCGGGACGTCGGACACGACCGTCCCCGCGGGGACGGGCCCCGCGACGGCGCTCACCGTCCAGCCGTCGTGCAGCTCGCGACGGGTCGTCGTGGGGACGGGAGTGGCGGTACGTGTCACTTGGTGGCTCCTGCGGTCAGGCCGTTGTAGATGTGTCGCTGGAGGAGAAGGAAGGCGATCAGGGTCGGGACGATCACGAGGATCGTGCCGGCCGCGATGACCTCCCACTCCGACCCCGTCGGCCCCTTGAACCGGAACAGGGTCGTCGAGATCACGCCGAGCTTGCTCGACGGCATGTAGAGGAAGGGGATGTAGAACTCGTTGTAGATCGCGATGCCCTTGATGATGACGACGGTCGCGATCGCCGGCTTGAGCAGCGGGAAGATGATCCGGGCGTAGATGGTGACGCGGTTGGCGCCGTCGAGCATCGCGGCCTCGTCGAGCGAGCGCGGGATCGAACGCATGAACTGCAGGAAGATGTAGATCGCGATGATGTCCGTGCCCATGAAGAGCACGATCGCGGCCCAGCGGGTGTTGAAGAGCCCCAACCCGTTGATGATCTGGAACGTCGCGACCTGCGTGGTGACCGCCGGGACGAGCGTCGCCAGCAGGAACCCTGCCATGACGACCTTCTTGCCACGGAAGTCGAACCGGTCGACGGCGTACGCGGTCATGGTGCCGATGAGGATCGTCCCGGCGAGTGCGACGACAAGGATGATCATGGTGTTCACGAAGCCCGCGAGCATGTCGCTGTCGGTGAAGGCCCTCGTGAAGTTCGAGAAGTTGAACCAGTTCTGGGGAAGGTCGAGCGGACCTGTCGTCACGTACTCCTCGCGGGACTTGAAGGCCGCGAAGAAGATCGTGAGGATCGGGACGACGGCTGCCGCGCACGCGACGACGAGACTGATGTACTTCGCCGTCGTGGCCAGCGGCCCCGCGACGGGCGCGACGCCCCTCGAGAACCGAGCGGCTGCCCCGCGCATCTTGTCCGCTGCGGTGATCCGGGTCGGCGCAGGTGCGGTGGGGGCGCTCATACCAGGTCTCCCTTCTCGTCCGGGAAGAACTTTCGTTGGATCGCGCTGATCACGAGGACGATGATCAGCAGCACGACGGCCATCGCGGAGGCGAGACCGACCTTGGAGTACCGGAACGCCGTGTCGACGGTCTGGATGACGAACGTCTCGGAACCGTTCGCTCCCTTCGTCATGATGAAGGGGATCTCGAAGACCGAGAGCGCACCCGAGACGGCGAGGATCAGGGACAGACCGACGATCTGCTTGATACCCGGAAAGATGATGTAGCGGAACTTCTGCCACGACGTCGCGCCGTCGAGGTCCGCGGCCTCGTACACGTCGCCCGGGATCGCCTGGATGGCGCCGAGGAACAGCACGAAGTTCAGGCCCATGTAGCGCCATACGGACGTGCCCGCGAGCGAGTAGTTGACGATCGACGGGTCTCCGAGCCAGTGCGGCGTCTCCTGCACGCCCACGATCCCCAGCAGAGCGTCCAACGTCCCGTCCGGGCGGAAGAAGTAGAGGAAGACGAGGCCGATCGCCACGCCGTTCAGGAGGTAGGGGAAGAAGATGACGCCCTTGAAGAAGTTACGGAACCGCGTGCTGAAGCTGAGGATCGTCGCGAAGTAGAGCGCCAGCGCGAGCTGGACGAGAGCGCCGACCAGGTAGTAGAGGCTGACGAAGAAGACCCGGAACAGCTCGGGTCGCGTGAAGATGTCGACGTAGTTCGTGAACCCGACGCCTTCCTTCACCGCATCGAGGCCGTCCCACGACGTGAAGCTGTACCAGATCATGTTCGCCACCGGCAGGTAGGTGAACACGAGCAGCAGCCCGAGCGGGACGACGAGGAACAGCCACGGGGTGAGCGACCCGGACCTCGGCGGTCGGGACGTAGCACTCCGCTTGCGCGGCTCGGTCGGAGTCGCCACGGTCGGACTGGTCACAGCCATGTCATGCTCATTTCGGTCGGACGGGCGTGAGGCCCCCGGCGGGGCGGCCGGGGGCCTCACGCGAACCAGGGCTCCTGCGTCAGCCGACGACGTTCGCGCGCGCGGCCGCCCAGCGGGAGTTGAGGTCGGCGAAGAAGGACTCCTTGTCGCCGTCGGCGGCGCCGCGGGCGACGTCGACCAGCTGCTTGCGGTACTTGTCGCCCCAGAGGTCGATCTCCGCCCCGTTGCTGATGTCGTTGTCCCACGTCTCCTCACCGGCAGGGGCCGGGGAGAGCTCGATCTGGTTGACGCCCAGGGCGTCGAACGTGGCCAGGCTGTCCGGTGCCGCCGCACCGACGACCGGCGAGATGCCGCCCTGCTCGGCGGCGAACGTCGACTCGTTCAGGAACCAGTCGACCCAGGCGCGTGCAGCCTCCTTGTTCTCGGAGTGCTTCGAGATCGCGAGCTTGTAGTCGCCCGAGACGGTCGAGGAGAACGTGCCTTCGGTCTGCCACGGCATCGGCCAGAAGTCGATGTCGTCCGCGGACCCCCCGGCGGCCTCGGCCGCGTCCTTCATCTGCGGCACGGCCCACGAGCCGAGCACCATGGCGCCGATCTTGCCGGTGCCGAGGAGGGTCTTGGACTCCTCCCAGTTGGTCGTCGTAGGGTCCTCCTCCGTGACGCCTGCGGCGACGACGTCGTACAGCAGGCCGTCGATCGCGTACTGCTCGTTGCCGTCGGACCACGGAGCGTCCTGCGACGTACGGATGCTCACGGCGTCGGTCCCCGCGATCGTCCCCTGGTTGTTCTGCCACTGGGTGAGGGGCCAGCCGTCGGTGTAGTTCGTGTAGTACGGGACGGCGTCGGTCTTCTCGCCGATCTGCTCGAGCGCGTCGACGAACGCCTCGGGCGTCGTCGGCGGCTCCGTGATCCCGGCCGCCTCCCAGACCTTCGTGTTCACGACGTACCCCATCGCGGTGCCGAACGTCGCGATCCCGTAGACGTCGCCGTCGTAGGCCTGCTCGTTGATGAAGCGATACTCCTGCCCGAGCTCCTCCACCGTGCCGAGGGGCTCGAAGAACTGCGGGAGCTGGTCCTTGCTCACCGAGTTCGGGACGAGCAGCACGTCGCCGTAGTCCTGCGTGTTGAGACGGATCGAGACGTCGCCCTCGTAGTCGGTGATCGCCTCGAACTCGACCGTCACGCCCGGGTTCTTCGCCTGGAACAGGTCCGCGTAGTCCTGCAGCGCGGTGTCGACGATGTCCGTGCGGTTCGTCAGGACGGTGATGGTGCCCGACAGCTCGCCATCCTCGCTGCCGCCCTCGTTCGAGCTCGAGCACGCACCGAGCGTCAGCGTCAGCGCTGTCACAGTCAGCACGGCCGCGATCTGCTTCCTTGCCATGGGGTTCCACTCCTTGGTCGTCGTTGACGTCGCCCGCTACGGGCTCCTCTTGCCCGGGCGATCACTGGCGACACGACTAGTGAAGCGCTTAAGTTTCCGTAAGTCCAACCCGGTGTGTAACGAACCGATATCAAGACACAGCCTCGCGCGACGAGACTCTGAAGCGCATCAGGACGCTGGACGTCCGGTCGTCCCCCGCGGGCGCAGCGTCGGAGTCGAGTCGAGGAAGCTCCCCCCGACCTCACCTGCGATCCGGTCGAACAGACGGCGAGCGACGTGTGCGCCGTAGCGCGTGACGTCGTGGCTCAGCGCCGAGAGACGCGGGAACGTCGCCTCGCACAGCGGCGAGTCGTCCCACGCGATCATCGACACCTCCTGCGGCACGCGGACACCGATCTCGCTCGCGACCCCCAGTCCCGCGACCGCCATGACGTCGTTGTCGTAGATGATCCCCGTCGGCCGGTCCACGCTCGTGAGGAGCGTCCGCGTCACCGCCGCCCCTTGGACGGCCGAATAGTCCGTCCGCACGACCACTCCCTCCGCGCCCAGCGCCGCGATCTCGTCGCGGAATGCCGCGTCGCGGATCCCCGTGTGCCCGAAACCCTCCAGGCCCGCGACTCGGGCTATCCGGCGGTGCCCGACGGCGTGCAGGTAGCGCACCGACTCACGCATCGCCGCAGCGTCGTCCGTCCACACGCTCGGCAGACCACCCGCGAGCGCCGGGTCCCCCACCACCACGGCTGGGAGCGCCTCGGGCTCGGAGAACATCGCGATCCGGGGGTCGTCGATGCTCGGGTCGACGAGGATCACCCCGTCGACCCGACGTGCCGCGCGCCACGCGCGGTAGGCCCGCAGCTCGGTCTCCTGGTCCGGGACCACCTGGAGGAGCAGCGCGTACGACCGCTTCGACAGTTCGGACTCGATGCCCGCGAGGAACTGCATGTAGAACGACTCGACCCCGAGCATCCCGGGGTCGCGCGCCAGGACCAGTCCGACAGTCTCGGTCCGTGCCCCGGAGAGAGAACGCGCGGCCGAGCTCGGCGCCCAGCCCAGGTCGGCCGCGATCCCCAGGATCCGGGCTCGGGTCGCCTCCGACACGCCGGGCCGGTTGTTCAGCGCGTACGACACCGCGCCCGTCGAGACCCCGGCCTCCCGCGCGATGTCCGCGATGGTGATCCTTGCCACGGCCCTCCTTCCTCCAGGTCGCGAGCCTACTGCGACCACCCGGCGAGCCCGTCGCGTCCCGGTGCCGCAGACGTGGAAAGGTTGGCCCATGACCGGGTCCGCCGCATCCCCCGCCCCGCAGCCCGTCGTCGTGCCCGCGGAGGAGCTCGCCGCCGCGGCCGCGGGCCGCACGTTCGACCCGCACGCCGTGCTCGGCCCGCACCTCGCGCCCGACGCCGACGACGCGCGCGCCGTCGTCCGGGTCCTGCGTCCGCTCGCCGACGAGGTCGTCGTCGTCACGACCGACGGCGAGCACGCGGCGGCGCACGAGCAGGACGGCGTGTGGGCCGCCGTCGTCCCGGTGCACCAGGACGCCGACGGCACCCGGCACGCCCCCGACTACCGCGTCCGGGCGCGCTACGGCCACGAGGCCACGACCGCCGACGACCCCTACCGGTTCCTGCCCACGCTCGGCGAGGTGGACCTGCACCTCCTCCGGGAGGGGCGGCACGAGGAGCTGTGGCGCGTGCTGGGGGCCAACCTGCGCACGTACCCCAGCGCGCTCGGCGACACGACCGGCACCGCGTTCGCCGTGTGGGCGCCCAACGCGCGCGCGGTCCGCGTCATCGGCGACTTCAACGGCTGGGGCGCGACGCACCCGATGCGCTCGCTCGGCTCGAGCGGCGTCTGGGAGCTGTTCGTCCCGGGCGTCGGCGCGGGCGCGCGGTACAAGTACGAGATCCTCGGTCCCGACGGCTCGTGGCGGCAGAAGGCCGACCCCCTCGCCAAGGGCGCGGAGGTGCCGCCCGCGACGGCGAGCATCGTGGTCGACTCGCAGTTCGCGTGGACCGACGACGCGTGGCTCGCCGAGCGCGCCGCCCGCGACCCGCACACGCAACCCCTCAGCATCTACGAGGTCCACCTCGGGTCGTGGCGCCAGGGGCTATCGTACCGGGACCTCGCCGAGCAGCTCACCGCGTACGTCGTGGAGCAGGGCTTCACGCACGTCGAGCTCCTGCCCGTCGCCGAGCACCCGTTCGGCGGGTCGTGGGGCTACCAGGTCACGGGCTACTACGCGCCCACCTCACGGTTCGGCCACCCCGACGACTTCCGGTACCTCGTCGACCGCCTGCACGCGGCCGGCGTCGGGGTCGTCGTCGACTGGGTCCCCGCGCACTTCCCGCGCGACGAGTGGGCGCTGGCCCGGTTCGACGGCACGCCCTGCTACGAGCACGCCGACCCGCTGCGCGGCGAGCAGCCCGACTGGGGCACGTTCGTCTTCGACTTCGGGCGCAACGAGGTCCGCAACTTCCTCGTCGCCAACGCGACGTACTGGCTCGAGGAGTTCCACGTCGACGCGCTCCGTGTCGACGCCGTCGCGTCGATGCTCTACCTCGACTACTCGCGCGGCCCCGGCCAGTGGCACCCCAACGTGCACGGCGGGCGCGAGAACCTCGAGGCCATCGCGTTCCTCCAGGAGGCCAACGCGACCGCCTACCGGCGCACGCCCGGCGTCATGATGATCGCCGAGGAGTCCACCGCCTGGCCTGGCGTCACCCGCCCGACGTCGTCCGGCGGCCTCGGGTTCGGGCTCAAGTGGAACATGGGCTGGATGAACGACTCCCTGCGCTACGTCGCCGAGGAGCCCATCAACCGGCGCTACCACCACCACGAGATCACGTTCTCGATGGTCTACGCCTACTCCGAGCAGTTCGTGCTGCCGATCAGCCACGACGAGGTCGTGCACGGCAAGGGCTCGCTCTACGGGAAGATGCCCGGCGACGACTGGCAGAAGCGCGCCGGCGTGCGCGCGTTCCTCGCCTACCAGTGGTCGCACCCCGGCAAGCAGCTCCTCTTCATGGGCAGCGAGATCGGCCAGCACTCCGAGTGGAACGAGGGCCGCTCCCTCGACTGGGACGGCCTCGCGGCCGACCCGGGCCGACAGGGCGTGCAGCGCGCCGTGCGCGACCTCAACGCGCTGTACCGCGCGACCCCGGCCCTGTGGGAGCTCGACCACGACCCCGCCGGCTTCGAGTGGCTCGACGCCGACGACGCCGACCACAACGTCCTCGCCTACGTCCGCCGCGGCCGCGACGGCAGCGAGGTCGCCGTCGTCGTGAACTTCGCCGGCACGCCGCACGAGGGCTACCGCGTCGCGCTGCCGTCGGGCGGCGCGTGGCGCGAGGTGCTCAACACCGACGCCGAGGTCTACGGCGGGTCCGGCGTCGGCAACCTCGGCGAGGTGGAGGCGGAGGCCGTCCCGTGGAAGGGTCGCGCGCACTCCGCGACCCTGCGCCTGCCCCCGCTCGGCGCGCTGTACCTCGTCCCGGCGCCGAGGTAGAGATCTGGTCTGCTGACGTAGAGGTCTGGTCACCCTGGGTGGTGGGTGGGGTGGTGGCGCCGGGTCTACCATCCGCCGCTCGTTCCTCGCGGCTCCCGCCAGGCCCGCCACGACCCGGTGCCACCACCCCACCCACCCGGCTTCGTCTCACCTGGAGCACGGTCTCGCCAGCACGACGGCGGCCGATCACCGTAGGGTGACCGGCCGCCGTCGAGAAGGGTGCGTACGCCGCGCTCGTGTCTCAGTAGAGGCTGATCGCGAGGCGCTGGCGTGCCTTGCCGACGCGGGGGTCGGTGGGGCCGACGACCTCGAAGTAGTCGAGGAGGCGGACGCGGAGCTTCTCCTTGGCGTCGGCGTCCGCGCCGGGGAGGAGGTCGAGCAGGCGACCGAGCGCGTCGTCGACGTGACCGCCGAGGAGGTCGAGGTCGGCGATGGCGAGCTGGGCGTCGACGTCCTGCGGGGCGGCGGCCGCGGCGGCGCGGACCGTCGCGAGGTCGGCGTCGCGCGTGCGCTGGAGGAGGCGGACCTGTGCGAGGCCGGCGACGGCGAGCGCGTCGCGCGGGTCCTGCTTGATCGCCTTCTCGTAGGCCGCGACGGCGGCGTCGAGGTCGTCGCGCTCGATCGCGTCGTACGCCTCCTGGTGCAGCGGCGGGAGCTCGGGCTCCGGCTCGGGGGCCGGCTCGGCGGGCACCGGCTCGCCGTCGCCGCCCTGGGACGGCGCCCGGCCGGTGACGCCGTTCGCCTCGGCGGCCTGGAGCACCTGCTCGATCACCGAGCGCACCTGCTCGGCGGGCGCGGCGCCCTGGAACAGCGGCACCGGCTGGCCCTGGAGGACGGCGACGACGGTCGGGACGCCCTGCACCTGGAACGCCGCCGTGATCTGCGGGTACGCCTGGGCGTCGACGCGGGCCAGCAGGAAGCGGCCCGCGTACTCGTCGGCGAGCGCGCCGAGGTCGGTGCCGAGCTGGGCGTTCGCCTGGTCGGTCGGGATCCAGAGCAGGACGACGACCGGGTACTGCGTCGAGTCCTGGACGAGCTGGCCGAACGTCTCGTCCGTGACGTCGACGACGTAGCCACCGGCCGCGGGCGCGCCGCCCTCCTCCCCCGGCGGCGGGGACTGCGGCCGGGTCAGCGCGGACAGGTCGACCGCTCCGCGCACGTCGAACGCGGGCTGGGTAGGTTCGCTCATGGTCGCAATCCTACGGAGCGTCAGGACGCCGCAACCGATGTCGCGATGTGCTCGTTGCCCACGACGCGGATCTTCTCCTCTGACCCGGCCGGCGGCACGTAGAGCGCGACGACGTCCTGGTAACCGACCTTGAGCACGTTCGTCGGGGTCGTCGTCCCGTACAGGGCCTTGATCGTCTCCGTGTCGGGCGGGACCTGCGCGCCCTCCTCGGCCGTCATCGACTCCTGCGACGTCATGGCGCCCACGACGAGCGCGCCGCCGTCCGCGGTGCGGACCGCGCGGACCTGCTCGTCCGGGTTCGGCGTGAAGGTCAGCGCGTACGCACCGGCGGCCGGCTCGAGCGCCGTGGTCCAGGCCTGGGCGCGCTCGGCGAGCAGCGTGCGGAACGAGTCGTCCTCGAACGCCCCGGCGAAGCCGGAGCCGGTCCCGAGGTTGAGCACGTCGGCGTACTGCGCGACGGCGTCCGTGGGCGTGACGAGGAGGCTCGAGTCGTCGGGTGCGACGGCCTCGCTCCCGATGCTCGGGTCGGCGAAGCTCGGCATGGTCACGCCGGGCAGGAGCCGGACCCAGGCCCACAGCTGGTAGGCATCCCGTGCGCCGGCCTGCTCGAGGACGGACAGGCGCGGAGTCTGCAGGCTCTCGGGCTGGACGCTCACGGCGTAGGACGTGCGGGGCCAGGTCTGCGTCGTCGGGATGACGACCTGCTGGGCCTCGGTCGGCAGCTCCGTCACGAGGTCCGCGTTGCCGCGCGCGGCGGCGACGGCGAGCTGGCTCGTGCGGATCGCGAGCGCCGGTCCGGTGACGCGCGCGTCGAGCTGCGCCGGGTCGTTCGCCTCGCTCGCCGCGGCGAGCGCCGAGGCGACCGCGTCCAGCACCACGGTCTCCTGCGCCTCGGAGAGGACGGGAGGCGGCGGGTCCTGGGTGGGGTCAGGCTGCGGCGTCGGCAGGGGCGCGGTGCAGGCGGCGAGGAGGAGCGCGCCGACCAGACCGCCGGCCACCCCGGCGAGGTGACGGCGGGCGCGGTGGGCGCGGGCCGTGTCGCGGGCGGTGCTGGTCATCGGGTGCTGTCCTTCGTCTCGTCCGTGTCGCGCTGCGGGTCGGCGGCCTCGCCCGCCCCGGTGCCGGGGGTGAATCCCCACGCCCGGCGCCAGGCGTCGGCACGTGTCGCCGCGCTGTCCTGCGTGGTCGGGTGCCCGTCCGCCGCGTCGACGGTCGGCTGCGCCGCGGTCTTGGGCCGCCGTTCGCCGCGCGCGACGATCGGGATCTGGCCGGTGAGCCAGGCACGACGCGGCTTCTGCGCGCGCGCCTGCTGCTGGGCGAGGCGGTCCGCCTCCTCCCGCTCGCGCAGCTCGCGCCGCGTGAGCATGCGCACCTGCGCGGTGTCGGTGGGCGCCTCGCCGTCCGACGTGCCGCCGTCGCCCTCGCCCGACGGCGCGGTCGGCGCTGCCGCCGGTGCGACGGCCGGGGTGGCCGACGTCGCGGTGCCGCGTCCCGACGGCCCCCGGCGCCGGGGGCGCAGGCTCGCCGCGCCGATGCCGAGCCCCAGGAGGATGACGACCGCACCGCCGACCACGCCGGGCCACAGGAACGGCGTCTCGACCTGGCGCGGCCAGGACAGCTCGAGCGTCGGGGCGACGGCACCCTCCCCCACGCCGGCCACGAGAAGCTGCCAGCGGCCGGGCTGGTCGGACCAGCGCAGGGTCGCCGAGCCGGCGCCCGTCGACTCCTCGAACCACATGTCCGACCCGGCGGGGTCGACGCCGACGGCCGGCGTCTCGCCGTCGGCAGGGGTCTCTCCGTCGGCAGGGGTCTCGCCCTCCGCGGGGGCCTCGCCGTCGGCGGGCGTCTCCTCCGCCGACTCCTCCCCCTCGGCCGGAGACTCGCCGTCGGCCGGGGTCTCGCCCTCGGCGGGCGTCTCCTCCGCGGCGGACGGCTCGACGGCGCGCGTCGCGAGCGCGTCCCAGTCGCTGAGCCCGGTGACCACGCCGTGCGCGTCCTCCCCGACCCAGCCCGTCACGTCGACCTCGCGGCCGATCGCGAGGGTCACCTGCTGCTCGCCCGGCGCCGTGGCACGGATCGTCACGTCCTCGGCGACGAGGTCCAGGACCCCGGGCTCGGTGACGAGCATCGTGCCGTCCCCCGTGTACGCCGTGGTCGCCACGACCGTGTCGCTGTCCCGCCACACCGTGGCGGACGCGACGCCGAGGCCGACGGCGACGAGCCCTCCCACGAGCAGGAGGGCAGCGATGATTCGTTGGAGCACCGAGGTTCCCTTCGTCGATCGACGTTCCAGAATAGGTGCGAAACCCCTCGTCGATCGACCTCGGGGAATCGTGCGCGGATCCTCACGATCCGTTCACGAGCCCCTCTCCCCTCGGTCCCACGCTCGTCAGCCGGGATTCAGGAAGAGTGCGCGCGACGCCGTCGGACGACCTGCGGCCTCCCCCGTGCCCTCCGTCCCGCAGCACTGCGACCATCGTCTCACCTGTTCCAATCCGGGTATTCAGGACAGCCCGATCCCCGTATCCTGGTCGGAGCACGGCGGGGCCGTGGCACGACCGCCGCGCCCTCCCTCCTCGCGAGGGGACGCCGCCCGGCGGCGGACGCCGCGACGAACCAGCACCGGAGGTCATCGACGTGTCCGACGAGCGCACGCTCTTCCCCATCACGATGCGCGGGTACGACCGCGTCCAGGTCGAGGCACAGCTCGCGAAGCTGGAGAAGGCCGTGGAGGACGCGCGCTCGCGCGTCGAGGCCGCGGACGCCCGCGCCATGCAGCTCACGAGCGAGCTCTCCGACGCGCAGCGTCAGCTCCGCGAGGCGGAGCGCCCCTCGTACGCCGGCCTCGGCTCCCGCATCGAGCAGCTCATGCGCTCGGCGGAGGAGCAGTCCGCCGACATCCTCTCCCAGGCCAACGCCCAGGCCGCCGACATCATGGCGCGCGCGAAGCTCTCGGCCGGCCAGGTGCGGTCCCGCGCCGAGAACGAGGTCGCCGAGCTCCTCAACAGCGCGCGCCTCGAGTCGGAGGAGATCCGGGCCACGAGCGCGTCGGAGGTCGAGGGCACGTTCCTCAGCGCCCAGCGCCGCGCCGAGGAGCTCGTCGGCTCCGCCGAGCGCGAGGCGGCCCGCATCCAGAGCGCGATCGCCACCGAGGAGAGCGAGCGCCGCGCGTCGCTCGAGCGCGAGCTCGGCACGCTGCGTGCGACGGCGGAGCGCGAGACGACGGAGCTGCGCGTGACGACCGAGCGCGAGGCCGCCGAGCTCCGTGCCCGCGTCGCGGCGGAGACCGCCGCCCAGCGCGAGGCCGCCGAGCGCGAGGCCGCCGAGCTCCTGGAGAACGCGCGCCGCGAGGCGCAGCGCCAGGTCGACGAGGCGCAGCGGAAGGCCACCGAGGCGGCCAACGCGGTCACGTCGGAGATGGAGGAGCTGCGCGACAAGGCCCGCACCGCGCTCGCCGACGCGGAGCTCGAGGTCGTGCGCCGCCGCGAGGAGGCGGAGCGCGAGAACGCCGAGCGGCACGCCGCTGCCAAGGCCGAGACGGAGAAGCTCGTCTCGACCGCGGAGGAGCACGCGACCGAGGCGGAGAAGCGCGTCGCACTCGCGCTGGAGCAGGCCGAGAAGGTCCGCCGGGAGTCCGACGCCTACGTCAAGGACCTCATGTCGACGGCCCGTCGCAACGCCGACCAGATCGTGGCCGAGGCGCGGTCGTTCGCGGACCAGACCGTGAGCGACGCCAAGGCGGAGGCGGAGCAGCAGCGCAACGTCGCCCAGCGCCAGCTCGAGGACCTCACGCGCCAGCACGACTCGATCAACACCTACCTCGACGAGCTGCGCGGGCTCCTCGGCGGCGAGCCCGAGGCCGCGAAGGCTCCCGCGAAGAAGTCGGCGGTCCCCGCGGGCACGCCCGCGCAGCAGGCGCGCGCGGCGACGCTCATGACGGCGGAGTTCCCGGTCGTCGCCGACGAGTCGGACCAGCAGGGCGGGCCCGCCGCCTCGACGAAGCGCCGCCCCGCCGGCCAGGTGGACGCCGAGGCCGAGACCGACGCCCCCGCCTCGGCCTGACCGGTGTCCTCCGCGGACCCCACGGGCCGCTCCGGGTCCGCTGCCGACGACTGGCGTCGGCAGCGGACCGAGGCCGCGGCGCACCAGCAGCGCGAGCTCGACCGCCAGCGCGCGCGGGAGAGCGCCGCGGCCCGGGCGCTCCTCGCCGAGTTCGTGGTGCGTGCCCGTGAGCGCGGCCTCGCGCCCGAGCCGCTGCGTGCCCGCTCGTTCGACGGCGCGACCACCTACCGGACCCCGCTCAAGGGCTGGTACCTGCGCCGCAACCGCAGCGTCGCCGTCGGCGAGGACGGCGAGTTCTACGTGCTCGGTGTGCCCGGCAGCGTGCTGGGGCGCCTGCGCGGCGTGACCGTGGAGCCGTCGGACCCGCCGCTCGTGCTCGGCAAGGGCGGACGGGACGGCGAGTCGATCGACCTCGCGGACGCGCTCGCGCTCGTGCTCGACGGCCGCTGATCGGCCAGGGCGGCCCGCCGACCCGTCGTGCCGCGGTCGACCGGGCTCACGCCGAGGCGCGGGCCAGCAGGTCGGCGAGTGCGTCCGCGACGGCCGCCGGGTCCTCGACCGCGCTCATGTGCCCGGCGCCCGGGACCTGGACCAGCTGCGCCGTGGGCGCGGCGTCCGCCATGTGCTCGGCCTCCGCCGTCGGCGTGAGCGCGTCCTCCTCCCCCACGACCACGGCCACCGGTCCGGCGAACTCCGCGAGGACCTGGGTGCGGTCCGGCCGGGCCGCCATGGCCCGCTGCGACCACGCGACGCCGTCGGGCCGCTGCCCGCGGATCCACTCCTCGAGCCGTGCCGTGAGGTGCTTGCGCGCGGCCTTGCTCGTCTCCCCGAGCATCACCCCCGGCATGCCGAGGACGGCGTCGACGGTCTGGGACCGCGCGGCCTCGTCCGCGATGCGCAGCCGGTTGGCGCGCGCCTCGTCGGTGTCGGTGGTCGACTTGGTGTCCACGAGCCCGAGGCCGGCGACCAGGTCGGGGTGCCGCTCCGCGAGCGCGAGCGCGACGTAGCCGCCCATCGACAGCCCCGCGACGACCGCGCGCGTGATCCCCGCCACGGTGAGCGCGGTGGCGGTGGCGTCGGCCGCGGTGTCGATCGACGCCGGCTCGTCCGCCAGCGGGCTCGCCCCCAGACCCGGGAGGTCGACCGCGACGACGGTGGGCTCTCCCGGCAGCGCGGCCGCGACGTCGGCCCACATGCGGTGGTCCAGCGGGAAGCCGTGCAGCAGCACGAGCGGTGTGCCGTACCCCTCGCGCAGCGTGAAGGTCTCGAGCGGGGCCGTCGTCACGTCGTCCTCCTCAGGTCGTGCGTCCGTCGTCAGGTCTCGTCCCACCGTGCCACGGCCACGACCGTCCTGCCGGGGCGTCAGTCGTCGATGCCGTCCGACCGGCTCGCGTCGTAGCTCGCCTGGTCGGAGTCCGCGGTGTCACGGTCGGCCGTCACGGCCGCGGTCGCGTCGCCGGACCACTCGGTCGGCAGGGGCAGCGGGAACCCGGGGCGGACGTGGCCGACGATCTCGTCGAGCACGCGCCGCACGGACGACTCCCCCACCCACAGGTGCTTGGCGCCGTCGACGCCGATCACCTCGGCGTCGCGCACGCGCGCGAACCGTCGGCGCGCCTCGTCGGGGCGCAGGTAGTCGTCGAGCTCGGGGACGAGCACGACGAGCGGCTTGCCGAACGCGTCCCACCGGTCGAGGTCCTCGTCCGTCGCGCGGTGCAGCGGCGGCGACAGGAGGATCGCGCCCTCCACCGCCGGGTCGGTCCCGTGCTTGAGCGCGAGCTCGGTCCCGAACGACCACCCGACGAGCCAGGGGTGCGGCAGGTCGTGGAACTCGGCGAGCTCGATGGCCGCGGCGACGTCGTAGCGCTCCGCCTCGCCGCCGTCGAACGAGCCCTCGCTCGTGCCGCGCGGCGACGACGTCCCGCGCGTGTTGAACCGCAGCACCGCGAGGTCGGCGAGCGCGGGCAGGCGCCACGCCGCCTTCCGGTACACGTGCGAGTCCATGTAGCCGCCGTGCGTCGGCAGCGGGTGCAGGGTGACGAGGGTCGCGACGGGGTCGCGGTCCGCGGGGAGCGCGAGCTCGCCGACGAGCGTCAGCCCGTCCGCGGTGTGCAGCTCGACGTCCTCGCGCCGCGCGGGCAGGACCGTCAGGGACCGGATGGGGGTAGGACCGGCCGGGACGTCGGCCCCGGTGGGCTCGGGTGCGGTGCTCATCGTGGTCGAGCCTAGTTCGTCCGCCGCGGACCTCTACCGGGGCCGACGGCGCCCGCGCGCCTGCCAGCACGACGTGTGCCAGTGCCGGCGGTGGTCGAGCGCCGTCTCGGCGCCGAAGAACGAGTCCTCCTGCCAGGCCACGACGTGCCCCGTCCCGGGCGGGATCTCCTGGTTGCACCCCGGGCACAGGTACGTCTTGGACCCGCCGCGCACCGTGCGGACCTGCCACTCGCCGTCGGACCCGGACTCGCGACGCGCGCCGCCGAGGGCACGGTCCAGGTCGAGGGGCGCGGGCTCCGCTCCCCACGGTCGCTTGCGGGACGGTCGACGGGACGGCATGCACCCATTCTCCCCCGGGCACACGGCGGGGGCGGCTCCCAGCGGGAGTCCAGGCAGGACCGCTAGAGTGTCCGCGCCGGTGCTGCACCCGGCACGCGGACGCGAGGCGACCCCGACCCGGGACGCCGACGACCGCCGTCGTGCGGGTGCGGCCCAGACCCGACGGCCCCGCGTCGTCCCACCGACCGAAGGACCCCCTCTCGTGAAGCACCGCACCCTGCGCGGCGTCGCCGCGCTCACCCTGGGCGCCGCCCTCGTCCTCTCCGGCTGCGCCTCGGAGGGCGGCGGCTCCGGCGACGAGACGTCGTCGAGCCCGTCCGCGACCGACGGCGCCAGCGACGCCGCGACGTCGTCGCCCGAGGACGTCGCGGCGCTCGAGGCCGTGACGGTCACCGGCGACCCGGGCGCCGAGCCCACCGTGGAGTTCGACCAGCCGTTCGAGGTCTCCGCCGCGGCCGCCATCTCGCTGAACGACGGCGAGGGCGACGAGATCGCCAAGGGCCAGCAGATCACCATGCACACGGCCGCGTTCTCCGGTACGGACGGCTCCAAGATGGGGTCGACGTGGGAGACGGGCTCCCCCGAGCAGCTCCTCATCGACGACTCGATCTTCCCGCAGCTCCTCGACGTCGTCGTCGGCAAGAAGGTCGGCACCCGCTTCCTGTTCGCCAACCCGACGACGGACCAGACGACCGGCGAGCCGATCACCTACCTCACCATCGGTGAGGTCACCGACGTGAAGACCATCCCGTCGCGTGCCGAGGGTGAGGCGGTCACGCCCGCCGAGGGCCTGCCGACCGTGACGCTCGACGACACCGGCAAGCCGACCATCGAGATCCCCGAGGGCTACGAGGCCCCGACCGAGCTCGTCGCGCAGACGCTCATCAAGGGCAGCGGCCCGGTCGTGACCGAGGACCAGACCGTCACCGCCCACTACACGGGCATGCTGCTCGACGGCACCGTCTTCGACTCGTCGTGGGACCGCGGCGCCCCCACGAGCTTCTCGCTCCAGCAGGTGATCCCGGGCTGGACGCAGGGCCTCGCCGGGCAGACCGTGGGCAGCCAGGTGCTGCTCGTCATCCCGTCGGAGCTGGGCTACGGCTCGCAGGGCAGCGGCACGATCCCCGCCGACTCCCCGCTCGTCTTCGTCGTGGACATCCTCGACGCGCAGTGACCCCCGCCTGACCCGACCAGGGCCGCACCCCGCCACGGGGTGCGGCCCTCGCCGCGTCCGGGACGGGTCGTGGGTCCGGGCCGAGGGTCCCGGCCCGTCGGGACCGGGACGGGCGGGCCCCGCGCGTCGCGCGACGTACTCTCGATGCATGACGGACGCCTCCACGACCCCGGTCCCCGCCGCGCCCGACGACGTGTCGTCGCCGCACCCCGCCGTGCCGCCCGAGCGCGAGGTGCTCACGTGGGAGACGTTCGGCGTCGCCGCGCGCGAGCTCGCCGAGCAGGTCGTGGCGAGCGGGTTCCGGCCCGAGGTCGTCGTCGCCGTCGCGCGCGGCGGGCTCCTGCCGGGCGGCGCGGTCGCGTACGCGCTCGGGACCAAGGGCGTCGGGACGCTCAACGTCGAGTTCTACACCGACATCGGCCAGACCCTCACCGACCCGCGCGTGCTGCCACCTCTCATGGACACGTCCGACCTGCCGGGCGCGCACGTGCTCGTGGTCGACGACGTCGCGGACTCCGGCCGCACGCTCGCCCTCGTCATGGAGATGCTGAGCACCCACGGCGCCGAGGCGCGGTCCGCGGTGCTGTACACCAAGCCGCGCACGATCATCCAGCCGGACTACTCGTGGAAGGACACCGACCTCTGGATCACGTTCCCGTGGTCGGCCGACCCGCCCGTCGAGGGCGCGCAGCCGCGACCGAACGACTGAGCCCGCAGACGACGGACCGTCGCCGCCCGGGCGAGGCGAACGGGTCGTGCTCGCGACCGCAAGCGAGCACGACCTCGTCCAGCCCTACCGCCCGGCCCCGGACAGCGCCAACCCCGTGCTCGCGTCGAAGAGGTGCGCACGGTCCAGGTCGACGGTCACCGACAGGCGCTCCCCGGGTCGGCTCGCGACCGTCGGCCGCGCCTTGACCGTGAGCATCTCCGTGCCCACCTTGACGTCGACCAGCGTGTGGTCGCCCAGCGGCTCGAGCCCGAAGACCTCCCCCTCGACCGTCGCCTCTCCCCGTCGCTCGACCGACACGTCCTCGGCGCGCAGGCCGAGGAGCAGCGGACGGCCGCGCTCCGCCGCGGCTCCCCGGGGGCGCGGCAGGGTCCAGCCCTGAGACCCGACCAGCCGGTCGTCGTCGACGTGGCACTCGAGCAGGCTGATCCGCGGGCTCCCGACGAAGCTCGCGACCCACCGGTCGACCGGCTGCTCGTACACCTCCGCCGGCGTCCCGACCTGCTGCACCGCGCCGTCCCTGAGCACGGCGACCTGGTCGGCCATGGACATCGCCTCGACCTGGTCGTTCGTCACGTAGACGAACGTCCCTCCCAGACGCCGGTGGATGCGGGTGAGCTCGGTCCGCATCTCGACGCGCAGCTTGAGGTCGAGGTTGGTGAGCGGTTCGTCCATGAGGAACGCGTGCGGGCGACGGACCAGCGCACGGGCCAGCGCGACGCGCTGCATCTCGCCGCCGGACAGCTGTGCCGGTCGACGCTGCAGGAGGCGTTCGATGTGCAGGAGGCGCGCGACGTCGTCCACGGCGGCGGCGATCTCGCTCGCGGAGGCACGGCGCGCGCGCAGCGGCGAGGCGATGTTCTCGAGCACCGTGTACCGGGGGTAGAGCGCGTAGCTCTGGAAGACCATGGCCAGGTCCCGCGCGCCGGGGGACTCCCCGGTCACGTCCCGGCCGCCCAGGTGCACCGACCCGGCGTCGAGCCTGTCGAGCCCGGCGATCGCGCGCAGGGTCGTCGTCTTGCCCGCCCCCGAGGGCCCGAGGACGACGAAGAACGAGCCGTCCGGCACCTGCAGGTCGACCCCGTCGAGGGCCTGGACCTCCCCGAACGCCTTCCTGATCCCGTAGGTCGCGACGGTTCCCATCAGGCCACCAACCTCTCCGAGTCGCGGTCGTAGACGGGCGGCGGCCCGCCGACGTGCCGCACGCCGACGGGCGTGTCCGCAGCGAACCGTGCGGTCGGGGGCATCCGGACCCGGACGTCGTGCTCCCCCTCGCACTCGACGACGTAGATGGTCTCGTCGCCCAGCGCCTCCGCCGAGACCACGCGGCCGCGGACCGCACCGTCCGCTCCCGGCGCGGTGACCTCCAACGCCTCGGGCCGCACGCCGGCGACCAGCCGACGACCGTCCGGCAGCCCGGACGGCACCGGCAGCGCGAGCCCGCCCCCGCCCCGCAGGGCCCCGTCGGCGACCTCGACGTCGACGAGGTTCACCGGCGGCGAGCCGATGAACGCGGCGCAGAACAGGCTCGCGGGCCGGTCGTAGACCTCCATGGGCGTGCCGACCTGCTCCACGCGGCCCTTGTTGAGGATCGCGATCCGATGGCCGAGCGACATCGCCTCGACCTGGTCGTGGGTGACGTAGACCATCGTCGCCCCCACCTCTCGCTGCAGGTGCTTGATCTGCGACCGCATGTCCGCGCGCTGCTCGGCGTCGAGGTTCGTGAGCGGCTCGTCCATGAGGAAGGCGCGCGGCCGCCGCACCAGGGCGCGGGCCAGCGCGACCCGCTGCTGCTCCCCGCCCGACAGCCGCGTGGGCCGCCGGTCCAGCAGCGGACCGAGCTGCAGCATGCGAGCGGCCTCGTCGACTCGACGACGCACCTCCGGCTCCGGGACGCCCTCGGCGCGGAGCGGGAAGGCCACGTTGTCACGGGCCTTCAGGTGCGGGTACAGCGCGTAGAACTGGAACACCATGGCGATGTCGCGGCCGCCGGGAGGCAGGTCGTCGACGCGCGTGTCGCCGATGTGGATGGTGCCCGACGTCTGGCGCTCCAGGCCCGCCACCGCGCGCAGCGTGGTGGTCTTTCCGCAGCCGGAGGGACCGAGCATGACGAACAGCTCGCCGTCGCCGATGGACAGGTCCACCTCCTCCACGGCGACGGTCCCGTCCGGGTAGCGCTTGTGCAGGGACGCGATCTCGATGCCCGCCATCAGCGTCGCACCGCCCCGAGCGTGACGCCGGCGACGAGGTGCTTGCGCACCAGGTAGGCGAAGACGAGCACCGGGATCGCGAACACGCAGGCGGAGGCAGCCACGAGCCCCCAGTCCACGGTGGTGCCGCCGATGAGGCCGGCGATGGCCGGCGGTGCGGTGCGCACCTCTTGGCTGGAGGTCAGGAAGATGGCGTACACGAACTCGTTCCAGGAGAAGATGAGGGCGAAGACGGCGGTGGCGGCGATCCCGGGCACGAGCAACGGCAGGGTGATGCGCCGGAACGCCTGGAGGCGCGTGTGACCGTCGAGCATCGCCGCGTCCTCGTACTCCGGTGGCACCTCGTCGACGAAGCCCTTCATCATCCAGATCGTGAAGGGCACGTTGAAGGCCGTGTAGATGAGGATCAGGCCGAGCTGGGTGTCGATGAGCCCGAGCGTGCGGTACATGAGGAAGATCGGGATCACGACGACGACGGGCGGCATGAACCGCGTGGACAGGATGAAGAACATCTGGTCCTTCTTCGCCCTCAGCGTGAAGCGCGAGTACGCCCACGCCGCCGGGACCCCGAGCACGGTGGCCAGGATCGTGGACGTCCCGGCGACCACGACGGAGTTGAGCAGCGCGGTGGAGAGGTCCGACGCACCGCCGCCCGAGGCGACGAACACGTCTCGGTAGTGGTCCAGGGTCATGTCGAAGCCGAAGAACTTCGCCGGGACGGCGTAGACGTCCCGGTTCTCCTTGACGGACGTCTCGAGCATCCAGAGCACCGGGAAGAGCATGGCGGCCGCCAGCACGGCCAGGAGCGCGACCTCGACCGACTTGCGGACCCGGCCGCGGGGGCTGCGTGCGGGCCGTACGCGAACGGCCAGGTCAGCAGAGCGTGCCATCAGCCCTCCTTGAGCTTGTTCAGGTAGCGCAGGTAGAGCTGCGCGAGGACGATGACGACGACCACCATGAGGATCCCGTAGGCCGACGCGGTCCCCGTGTTGAACCCGAGGAACGCGACCTTGTAGACGTGGAACGACAAGGTCTCGGTCGAGACGCCGGGTCCTCCGTTGGTGAGGATGTAGACGAGGTCGAACATCCGGAACGCCTCGATCGCACGGAACATCACGGCGATGAGGAGCAGCGGCCACACCAGCGGCAGGGTGATGTTGCGGAACCGGAACCACTCCGACGCCCGGTCGATGGAGGCCGCCTCGTACAGGTACCTGGGGACCGCGGTCAGGCCCGCGAGCGCGATGAGCATGATGAACGGCGTCCACTGCCAGGTGTCGACGACGACCAGGGAGAGCATCGCCGTCTGGCGGCGGGTGAGCCACTCCACCGGCTCGATCCCGAGCGAGCCGAGCACGCTGTTGACGACGCCGAACTGCGCGTCGAGCATGAAGCGCCAGAACAGCCCGACGACGACGGGCGACAGCATCATCGGTACGAGGAACAGCGTGGTGAGAAGCCCACGACCACGCGTCCGCCGGGAGATGAGGTAGGCGATGCCGAAGCCCAGCACCGTCTGCAGGGTGACGGCACACACGACGTACACCAAGGTCGTCAGGGCCCGCTGCCGGACCTCCGGCGAGGTCAGGACGTCGACGTAGTTCGCGAACCCGACGAACTCCGCGGGTGCGGAGCCCGTCGCCGAGTAGTCGGTGAAGGAGAGGAACAGCGCCCACAGCAGCGGGAAGACCGACATGGCCAGCAGGAGCAGCATCGCCGGGGAGATGAACGCCACGGCGAGCCCACGGTCGCCGAGCCGAGGGGCCCGGACCGGTGCGGGCGGCGCCGACGTCCCGTCCCGCACCGGGGAGTTCTTCGTCAGGACCATGGGTTCACAGCCCGCCGCTGCCGCCGGAGTCCAGGACCTCCTGCTGCTCGACGGCGATGCTGTCGAGAGCCTCCTGCGGGTCCATGGCGCCGTTGAGGGCCGCGTTCACGCTCGTGTTCTCGATGTCGACGAGACGGGCGTACTCGGGCACGTTCCACATGTCGCGCATGCGCTCCACGGAGTCGGCGTACACCTGGTTGAACGGTCCGGCCTCGAGGAACTCCGGCGACTGCAGCGCGTCGGTGCGGGCCGGCACGCCGCCCGCCGCGGCCCACTTCTGCTGGGTGTCGGCCTGGAGGAACCACTTCATGAAGTTCAGCGCCTCCGCCTGCCGGTCCTCGGGCGCGTACGCCGAGATGTGCATCCCCATGCCGCCGAGAGGCACCAGGTCGGTCTCCTGCGTCGGCAGGGTCGCGAAGCCGAGCTTGTCGAGGATCTCCTCGCGCGTGGAACCCAGCGTCGACTGCGCGGGGTCGAGCAGGCCGCCGCTCGCGGCGATCCAGTTGAACGCGATGCAGGCCTTGCCCTGCGCGACCGCCGCGTTGACCTCGTCGATGAACCAGTTCCCGGAGCCCGTCGCGGTGAGCGGCTTCATCTCGTTGACCAGGACGTCCATCGCCTTCTGGCCGGCCTCGTCGTTGATGACGCCCTCGATCTGGCGCTCCTCGGCGTCCCACAGGTTCCCGCCGTACAGGCCGTTGACCGTGTTGTAGGTGACGGCCGCCGCGTCGGAGCCGTTGGCCTGGTGGAAGGCCAGCCCGCTCACGCCCGGGTTCTCGGCCTGGCACTGCGCCGCGACGGAGATCATCTCGTCCCACGTCGCCGGCGGCTCGTCGCCGATGAGGTCCTTCCGGTAGATCATCGTCCAGGTGTCGCCGAGCAGCGGCAGGCCGTACATGCTCGCGTCCTCGTCCCGCTGGCCCGTCTCGGCCTGGGGGTACTGGCCGTACGCGGCCAGGAGGTACGGGTCGAAGGCCTCGGTCTCGACGTTGCCCTCGATGAAGTCGGTGATGTCGAGGATGTTGCCGTTCGTCACCGCCTCGCCGATGTGCTGCGAGTCCAGGACCGCGATGTCGAAGTCGGTCTGACGTGCCGCGAACTGCGTGAACATCGCGTCGTGCCAGTTGGCGTTCGGCACGGTGTTGACCTCGACGGTCACGTTCGGCCGCTCCTTGGTGTACTCCGCGTTCGCGAAGTCCTCGAGTGCCTGGGCCGGGGGCCACTCGAACCAGATGAAGCTCAGGGTCAGCGGTTCGTCGGTCAGCTCCGGGACGGTCGCCGGCGCCTGGGCGCCACCGCCCGCCTCCTCGGTGCCGCCCCCTCCACCGCACGCGGCCGTGGCCGCCGCGGTGCTCATGGCCATCAGGACCGCGGCCGTCGCCAGCCGCCCCCGTCGGCGGGGAAGTGATCCGTGCCCCGCTCGCATCGTGCTCCTCATCGAGTCTCCTGCTTCCTGGGTCGGTGTTGCCGGACTGTTGCTGCTACTGCTCGTTCACCGTCACCAGGACGTGGCGACGTAGTGGGCCTCCATGAACTCGAGGAGACCTTCCGTGCTCCCCTCGCGGCCGAGCCCGCTCTGCTTGGTGCCGCCGAACGGCGCGGCCGGGTCGGAGACCAGTCCGCGGTTGAGCCCGACCATCCCGGACTCGAGCCGCTCCGAGAGCCGCAGGCCGCGGGCCAGGTCGCCGGTGTACAAGTAGCTGACGAGGCCGAACTCGGAGTCGTTCGCCAGGGCGAGCGCCTCCTCCTCGTCGTCGACGCGGACGACGGGGGCCACGGGGCCGAAGACCTCCTCGTGCAGGAGGCGTGCGTCCCGGGGGACGTCGACGAGCACCGTCGGCGGGTAGAAGCAGCCGGGCCCGTCGACGGGCTCCCCGCCCAGCACGGCACGCGCCCCGCGGTCGATCGCGTCGCGGACGAGCTCATCGACCTTGCGGACCGCGTCGGCGTTGATGAGCGGTCCGCACCCGGTGCTCTCGTCGACGCCGGGGCCGACCGTGACCTCCGCCATCCGGGCGACGAGTCCTTCGACGAAGACGTCGTGCACGGCGTCGGCCACGAGGAACCGGTTGGCGGCCGTGCACGCCTGGCCGCCGTTGCGCATCTTGGCGACCATGGCGCCGTCGACCGCCGCGTCCACGTCGGCGTCGTCGAGGACGACGAACGGGGCGTTCCCCCCGAGCTCCATCCCGCACTTGAGGACGCGGTCCGCGGCGACGCGCAGCAGCCGTCGACCCACCTCGGTCGAGCCGGTGAACGACAGCATGCGCGTGCGCGGGTCGGACAGCATCGCCTCGACGACGGGGCCCGCGGTCGAGGTCGTGACGACGTTGAGCACCCCTGGGGGCATCCCCGCCTGCTCCAGCAGCGCCGCCACGGCGTACGCCGTCAGGGGCGTCTCCGTCGCCGGCTTGAGCACCGCGGTGCATCCCGCTGCCAGGGCCGGTGCGATCTTGCGGGTCGCCATCGCCGCGGGGAAGTTCCACGGCGTGACGAGGACGCTGACCCCGACGGGCTGGTACGTCACCACCATCCGGTTCGCGCCGCTCGGGGAGCGGCCCAGCTGACCGCGCAGGCGCACGCCCTCCTCGGCGTACCAACGGAAGAACTCGGCGGCGTACGCCACCTCGGACCGCGCGTCCGGCAGCGCCTTGCCGTTCTCGAGCGCGATCAGGCGGGCGAGGTCCTCGCTCCGCTCGGTCATCAGCTCGAACGCTCGCACGAGGATCTCCGCACGGTGGCGGGGAGAGGTCGCCGCCCACGCGGCGGCCGCGTCGGCGGCCGCGCCCACCGCCGCCCGGGCGTCGTCGAGGTCGGCGTCGGCCACGGTCGCGAGGACCTCGCCCGTCGCAGGGTCGCGCACGTCGATGCGCCGCCCGCTGCCCGACGCGCGCCGCTCCCCCGCCACCAGCAGGTCGGTGGGCACGTCGAGCCCGTCGAGAACCGGACGCATCGTCTCGTGGAGAACCGTCATCGCACACCTGCCGTCGTGGTCGTGGCCGCCTGGGGCCGGGCTTCTTCTCGCAGCGAGCGCCGGTCGCCGGAGTACGCGGCACGCACGATGCGTTCCAGGGCGTCGACGTCGAGCGGGCGGGGGTTGTTCTCGACCAGCCTCGTGGCCTGGAACGCCTGCTCGGCGGTCCAGCGCAGCCGGTCGGACGGCAGGCCGATCTCCGCGAGGGTCGACGGGATCCCCACGGACCGCAGCAGCGCGGCGCTCCGCTCGATCGCCTCGTCGGCCAGGACCTCGGAAGACTCGCCGGGGTTCGCACCCATCGCCACGGCGACCGCGGCCAGCTCGGGGACGCGGGCGGGTCGGTTGTACTCCATCACGTACGGCAGGAGGGCGCCGACGCCGACCCCGTGCGGGGTGTGGGTGAGCGCCCCGACCGGGTACTGGAGCGCGTGCGCCGCGGCGGTGCCGGCGCTGCCGAGGGCGAAGCCTCCCGCGGTCGCCCCGAGCATCATCGCCTCGCGGGCCTCGGCGTCGCCCGGGGCCTCCACGGCGCGCCGCAGGTTCTCCGCGACCAGGCGCACCCCCAGGAGCGCGTACGTGTCGGTGAGCGCGTTCTTGCCGACGAAGACACGCTCGGTGGCGAGCTCCGGGGTCGCCGTCCGACGAACCGCGGTGAACGACTCGACCGCGTGCGAGAACGCGTCGGCCCCCGCGCTCGCGGTGAGCGACGGGGGGCACCCGAGCGTGAGCTCCGGGTCGCACACGGCCATGTGCGGGACGAGGTGCGGGCTGGAGATGCCGACCTTGCTGACGCGCCCGGGGTCGGTCAGCACCGCCACCGGCGTCACCTCCGACCCGGTGCCCGCCGTGGTGGGCAGGGCGACCACGGGGACCACCGGGCCCGGGACGCGGAGCTCGCCGTAGTAGTCGGAGGCCTGCCCGCCATGGGCGATCACCACGGCCACCGCCTTCGCGAGGTCGAGGCAGCTGCCTCCACCCATGCCGACGACGACGTCGGGCCGCACGCGGTGCGCGAGCGCGGCGCACTCGGCCACCTGGTGCACCGGGACGTCGGGCAGCACCTCCGCGAACACGGTCACGTGGACGCCGGCGCCCTCGATCAGCCGGACCAGTTCCGCGAACTCGTCCGTCCCCCCGAAGCGAGCGTCGGTGCAGACGAGGGCTCGGGACCCGAGGGACGCGGTCACCGTCCCGAGGGCGTACCGCTGCCCTGGGCCGAACAAGACCTCTCGCGGCCCGCGCAGAAAACCGAGGATGCCCATGGGAAACTCCGGGAGATAGAGGGTGGAGTGAGAACTGCGGTCGATTCGCGACCGCCCTTGGTCACGACAGGTGCACTCGTTCCGATACGATCGGATCGGATCCGATCCAGATCATGGAGCAGTCGAACAGCCGGTGTCAACAGGTTCTTCTGCCCGGCGCACGAAAGGAGCCCGCACGAGGTGGACACGCTAGCGACCGACGAGCGCGACGAGCGGACCGACGAGGACCGGCGCGAGCCGATGGCGAAGAAGGCTCGCAGGCGGCCCGCCGACCAGGTCTACGACACGCTGCTCACCCAGCTGATGTCGCAGCGGATCGAGCCCGGTTCCCGCGTCACCGTCGACGCCCTGGCGCGCGAGCTGGGGGTCTCGCAGACACCGATCCGGGACGCGCTGAACCGCCTGGAAGCGGACGACCTCGTCGTCCGCGTCCCCAACGCCGGCTACCGGATCCCCCCGCAGATCACGCGCGACCGGTTCGAGGACATGCTCGAGGCGCGCCTGCTGCTCGAGCCGGCAGCGGCGCGGATGGCGGCGGAGCGCGCCTCGACGAAGCAGCTGGCCAGGCTCCGCGCGGTGCTGGACGAGATGGCGACGCTCTCCGACGGGCACACCGCGTACGGCGAGTTCGGGCTGCTCGACGCCGCCTTCCACGACGTCGTCGCCAGGAGCGGCGGGAACCGCGTGATCCACGAGGCCCTCGCCCGGATGCACGCGCACGTGCACCTCTTCCGGCTGGTCTACGACGCCCAGGTCACCGACCTCGCCACGAGCGAGCACGAGGAGGTCCTCGCCGCGGTCGCCGCGCGGGACCCCGACGCCGCCGCCTACGCGATGCGCCGGCACATCCTGCTGTCCGGCGAGCGGATCCGCCGGCTCTTCGACGAGGAACCGGGTGGTGACGACGCGTCGAGGGGTTGACGGATCGCGCGGCCCGGTGAATCCTGTGCAGATCCGATCGGATCGGATCATCCCATTCGACGACGAGTGCGAGGAGAAGCAGGTGCCCAGAGCTCTGCTCCTGACCGGCGACGCTGCCGAGGAGCTCGACACGATGTATCCGTACTACCGCGTGCAGGAGGGCGGCTGGGACGTCGACGTGTCGTCGCGGACGACGCGCGACGTCCAGCTCGTCATCCACGAGTTCGACCCCGGCTCCGACGCCTACGTCGAGAAGAACGGGCGCAAGCTGCCGGTCGACGTGCCGTGGGCCGAGGTCGACGTCGAGCGGTACGACGCCCTCATCATCCCCGGCGGCCGCGCACCGGAGTGGATCCGCGTCGACGCCCACGTCCGCCGCATCACGGAGCACTTCTTCGCCCGCGACCTGCCCATCGCGCTGGTGTGCCACGGCGCCCAGGTCCCCGCGGTCTACGGGCTCCTCAAGGGCCGACGGACGGCCTGCTTCCCTCCCATCACGGGAGACATGGAGAACGCCGGGGCCACGGTCGTCGACGCACCCGACGTCGTCGACGGCAACCTCGTGTCGTGCCGTGGCTGGCCGGACATGCCGCAGTTCGGCCGCGTGATGATGGAGGTCTTCGACAAGTCGGTCGGCGCGGACGCATGAGCGCGGGTCACAGGTTCCGGTGACGACGCGTCGGACCGTCGCCGTCGCGGGCTCACCCGTCCACGTGGTCGAGGACGGAGAGGGGCCGGCGGTCCTGTTGCTGCACGGCTCGGGCCCCGGCACCACCGGGTCCGGGGCCTGGGCAGCGACCGCCGAGTCGCTGCGCTCTTCCTGGCGCGTCGTCGCTCCGGACCACGCGGGCTTCGGGAGGACGCCGCTCCCACCGGGCTCGCGGGGCGGGCTGCGCGTGTGGACCGACCAGGCCGCGGGTCTCATGGACGCCCTCGGCCTCGAGTCCTACGCCGTGGTGGGGCACTCGATGGGTGGTGCCGTGGCTCTGGCGCTGGCGGCCGCACGCCCCCGGAACGTCACGTCCGTCGTGGGTGTCTCGGCGATGGGCGCACCGGGGGCGCCCCTGTCGGCGGACCTCGACGCCGTCTGGGCCGCCTCCCCCGACCGAGCCGGGGCGCGGGAGATGCTGAGCCGGCTGTTCCTCGACCCGGCGCACGTCACCGGGTCGGCCGTCGACGCACGGGCGGCCGCGATGCGCGCCGGGGCGGAGGCGTTCGCGTCGATGTTCCCGCCGCCCCGGGCGCGGTGGTCGGAGGACCTGACCCTGTCGACGCGTCAGCTCTCCGCGGTCCGCGCGCCCGTCCTGCTCGTCCACGGCGCGCAGGACCGCGTCACCCCCTTGAGGACCACGGCGCTGCCGCTCCTCGATCACCTGAGCGACGTCCGCCTGCACGTGCTCGGGCGATGCGGGCACGTGCCGGCGGTGGAGCACGCTCCGGAGTTCGTCCGCCTGCTGAGGGACTTCCTGGCGAGGTCGGCGCTCGAACCGTCCGGTGCCGGACGGTGAGCGAGGGGCCCGGAGCCGCAGCGTCCTGCGGCTCCGGGCCCCTTCGACGTGCTCCGGCCTGCTGCTCCTGAGAGCGGCTCAGAAGTCCCAGTCGTCGTCCTCGGTGTTCACGGCCTTGCCGATGACGTACGACGAGCCCGACCCGGAGAAGAAGTCGTGGTTCTCGTCCGCGTTCGGCGACAGGGCCGAGAGGATCGCCGGGTTGACGTCGGTCTCGTCCTTGGGGAAGAGCGCCTCGTAGCCGAGGTTCATGAGCGCCTTGTTCGCGTTGTACCGCAGGAACTTCTTGACGTCCTCGGTCAGCCCGACGCCGTCGTACAGGTCCTCCGTGTACTGCACCTCGTTGTCGTAGAGCTCGAAGAGCAGCTCGAACGTGTACGCCTTGAGCTCGTCCCGCTCCTCGGGGCTGAGCTTCTCGAGGCCCTTCTGGAACTTGTAGCCGATGTAGTACCCGTGCACGGCCTCGTCCCGGATGATGAGGCGGATGAGGTCGGCCGTGTTCGTCAGCTTGGCGCGCGACGACCAGTACATCGGCAGGTAGAAGCCGGAGTAGAAGAGGAACGACTCGAGCAGCGTGCTCGCGACCTTGCGCTTGAGCGGCGAGTCGCCCTTGTAGTACTCCATGACGATCTCGGCCTTGCGCTGGAGGTTCGGGTTCTCCTCCGACCAGCGGAACGCGTCGTCGATCTCGCGCGTCGAGCACAGCGTCGAGAAGATCGACGAGTAGCTCTTGGCGTGCACCGACTCCATGAACGCGATGTTGGTGTACACCGCCTCCTCGTGCGGCGTGATCGCGTCCGGGATGAGCGACACCGCGCCGACCGTGCCCTGGATCGTGTCGAGCAGCGTCAGACCGGTGAACACCCGCATCGTGAGCTGCTGCTCCTCCGCGGTGAGCGTGTTCCACGACTGGATGTCGTTCGACACCGGCACCTTCTCGGGCAGCCAGAAGTTCCCGACGAGGCGGTCCCACACCTCGAGGTCCTTCTCGTCCTCGAGACGGTTCCAGTTGATCGCGCTCACGCGATCGATGAGCTTGAGCTTCCCCGTGGGCGACATCTGCCTTCTTCTCTCCTGCTGACCCCGGACCGACCGGGACGACTTCGTGGGACCGGACCCTGCGCCGTCGGCCACTCCTCCGCAGGAGGGTGGCCGACGACGTCGGGCTTCGAGACAACCGATAGTTGCCTCAGGCGACTACAGCATGCAGCTGACGCAACCCTCGACCTCCGTGCCCTCCAGGGCCATCTGGCGGAGACGGATGTAGTAGAGCGTCTTGATGCCCTTGCGCCACGCGTAGATCTGCGCGCGGTTGACGTCGCGCGTCGTGACCGTGTCCTTGAAGAACAGCGTGAGGCTCAGGCCCTGGTCGACGTGCTGCGTCGCGGCGGCGTACGTGTCGATGATCTTCTCGTAGCCGATCTCGTACGCGTCCTCGTAGTACTCGAGGTTGTCGTTCGTCAGGTAGGGCGCCGGGTAGTAGACGCGCCCGATCTTGCCCTCCTTGCGGATCTCGATCTTCGACGGCACCGGGTGGATCGAGGACGTCGAGTTGTTGATGTAGGAGATCGAGCCGGTCGGCGGGACGGCCTGGAGGTTCTGGTTGTAGATCCCGTGCTCCATGACCGAGGCCTTGAGCGCCGTCCAGTCCTCCTGCGTCGGGATGTGCACGCCGGCCTCCGCGAAGAGCTGGCGCACGCGGTCGGTCGCGGGCTCCCAGACCTGGTCGGTGTACTTGTCGAAGTACTCCCCCGTCGCGTACTTCGAGTCCTCGAAGCCGCCGAACGCGCGACCGCGCTCGATCGCGAGGCGGTTCGACGCCGCGATCGCGTGGTAGGCGACCGTGTAGAAGTAGATGTTCGTGAAGTCGATGCCCTCCTCGGACCCGTAGTGGATCCGCTCGCGCGCGAGGTAGCCGTGGAGGTTCATCTGGCCGAGGCCGATCGCGTGGCCCGACTCGTTCGCGCGCTTGACCGACGGCACCGACTCGATGCTCGTCTGGTCCGAGACGGCGGTGAGCGCGCGGATCGCGGTGTCGATCGTCTTCGCGAAGTCCGGCGAGTCCATCGTCTTGGCGATGTTCAGCGAGCCGAGGTTGCAGGAGATGTCGCGGCCGACGTGGTCGTACGAGAGGTCCTCGTTGAACGTCGAGGGCGTCGAGACCTGGAGGATCTCCGAGCACAGGTTCGAGTGGGTGATGCGGCCCTTGATCGGGTTCGCCTTGTTCACCGTGTCCTCGAACATGATGTACGGGTAGCCGGACTCGAACTGGAGCTCGGCGATCGTCTGGAAGAAGTCGCGCGCCTTGATCTTCGTCTTGCGGATGCGCGAGTCGTCCACCATCTCGTCGTACTTCTCGGTGACCGAGACGTCGGCGAACGGCTTGCCGTAGACGCGCTCGACGTCGTACGGCGAGAAGAGGTACATGTCCTCGTTCTTCTTGGCCAGCTCGAACGTGATGTCCGGGATCACGACGCCGAGCGACAGCGTCTTGATGCGGATCTTCTCGTCCGCGTTCTCGCGCTTGGTGTCGAGGAACCGCAGGATGTCCGGGTGGTGCGCGTGCAGGTACACCGCACCGGCGCCCTGGCGCGCGCCGAGCTGGTTCGCGTAGGAGAACGAGTCCTCGAGCAGCTTCATCACGGGGATGACGCCGGACGACTGGTTCTCGATGTGCTTGATCGGCGCGCCGTGCTCGCGGATGTTCGACAGGAGCAGGGCGACGCCGCCACCACGCTTGGAGAGCTGCAGCGCGGAGTTGATGCCGCGCGCGATGGACTCCATGTTGTCCTCGATGCGCAGCAGGAAGCAGGACACGGGCTCGCCGCGCTGCGCCTTGCCGACGTTGAGGAACGTGGGGGTCGCGGGCTGGAAGCGGCCCGAGATGACCTCCTCGACGATGTCGAGCGCGGCCTGCTCGTTCCCGTCCGCGAGGCCGAGCGCGACCATGCAGACGCGGTCCTCGAAGCGCTCGAGGTACCGCTTCCCGTCGAACGTCTTGAGCGTGTACGACGTGTAGTACTTGAAGGCGCCGAGGAACGTCTCGAAGCGGAACTTCTTGGCGTACGCGAACTCGAACAGCGACTTCACGAACGCGCGGTCGTACTTCGCCAGCACGGCCGGGTCGTAGTACTTGTTCTCGACGAGGTAGTCGAGCTTCTCCTGCAGGTCGTGGAAGAAGACCGTGTTCTGGTTGACGTGCTGGAGGAAGTACGCGCGCGCCGCCTCGCGGTCCTTGTCGAACTGGATCTCGCCGTTCGGGCCGTAGAGGTTCAGCATCGCGTTGAGCGCGTGGTAGTCGAGCTGCGCGCTCGCCAGGGGCACCTCGGTGACCGTGCCACCGCCTGCCACGCTCACGCCGGAATCCGTGACTGTCGTTGCCAAAATCGTCCCAATCCGTCGCGGACGCGCGCGGCGTCCTCGGCTGTTCCCAGGAGTTCGAAGGCGTACAGGTAGGGCACCTGGCACTTCGCGGAGATGATGTCGCCGGCGATGCAGTAGGCGTCGCCGAAGTTGGTGTTGCCCGCGGCGATGACGCCGCGGATCAACGACCGGTTGTGCACGTCGTTGAGGAACTTCACGACCTGACGCGGGACGGCACCGCCCTCGTTGCCGCCCCCGTAGGTCGGGACCATGAGCACGTACGGCTCCTCGACGCGCAGGAAGCCCTCGGTGGGACGCAGCGGGATGCGCTGCACGTCCATGCCGAGGGCCGGCAGGTCGAGCCGCTGGACGAACCGGTGCGTGTTCTCGCTGACGCTGGAGAAGTACACGAGCGACCCCACGGGGACGCACCTCCGTCCTGCCCTGCTCCGCCTGCTTCCGTACGAGTTCCGGGGCACCTCACGGTGCCCCGGGGAGGCCGGTCAGGCGACGACCGGCGAGACCTTCTGCGCGAGGGCGTTGATCTGGTCGGGACGGAACCCGGACCAGTGCTCGTCCCCGGCGACGACCACGGGCGCCTGCAGGTAGCCGAGCCCGCGCACGAGCTCGAGCGCCTCGGCGTCCTGGCTGATGTCCACGACGGAGTACTCGATGCCCTTCTTGTCGAGAGCGCGGTACGTCGCGTCGCACTGAACGCAAGCCGGCTTGCTGTAGACCGTGACGCTCATGGGGTGACTCCTCGTCTCTCGCGCTCTGTCCGGGATCGGTCCTCGGGGAGGGAGATACGTCTCTGACCTCGAAGGACACCGGTGGAACTACGTCTGTGTGATTCGCCAGAAGGCCTCCGGCCCCCTGGGTGTGCAACCACTATACCTAGTGGTCGACACCGCGCCACCGCACTAGATGTCGTGGTCGAACTTCACCCCTCCGCGTGTGCTAGGAGCCATGAGTCCATGGTCCCACCACCCTCTGACACGCCTCCGAGGCCCCTCGTCCACAGCCCGTCGTCCACCGCTCGGAAGCACCACGAACGGCGTCCTCTCGCGGACCGCGGGGCATCGTCCACAGGGTGGGGACGACGTCGATCCACACCCTGTGAGGTCCGGTGAGGCGGCCCCGCGGGGCCACCTCCGCCGTCGTGCGGCCCCGCGCCGGCGGCCGACGAAACACCCCAATCCGGGCACGACGAACGTCCGACTCGTCGGCGTGTCGCGTTCCTTCGGCGTGTCGCGCGGCGAGTGCGCGGCATGCGAGAAAGGTCACCCCGCTCGCGCCGATCATCGACCACCGCGCTCCCTCGGCCGACCAGGGCTCCACCTCCGCGCACCAGGGCTCTACCTCGGCCCACCAGGGCTCTACCTCGGCACACCAGGGCGCGCGAGGGCCCGCCCGGTGCGACCGGGCGGGCCCAGCGACTGTCTGCTTCAGCGACGGGCGGTGCCGTCGACCGCGGTCAGGCGGTCTCGTCGACCGCGGGGAGCTCGTTCGACGTCGCGAGGCGGCGGTACCAGTGCGCGGAGTCCTTCCACGTGCGCTCGAGCGTGCCGTAGTCGACGCGGATGATGCCGAACCGGCGGTCGTAGCCGTAGCCCCACTCGAAGTTGTCGAGCAGGGACCACGCGAAGTACCCGCGCACGTCGGCGCCCGCGTCGATCGCGGCGCCCACGGCGTCGACGTGGTCGTGCAGGTAGGCGACGCGGCGGTCGTCGTGCACGCGGGGGGTGCCGTCGGCGTCGACCGTGACCTCGTCGGCGAACGCGGCGCCGTTCTCGGTGACCATCATCGGCTGGTGCGGGTACGTCGTCGCCACGGACACGAGCAGCTCGGTCATGCCGGCGGGCTCGATGTTCCAGCCCATGGCGGTGTACGGGCCGGGCTGCTGGACGAACTCCACGTCGTCGACGCCGATCCACGGGCTGTGGCTCGACGCGCCGTGGCCGTCGTTCTCGGACCGCTCGCCCTCGCCGGAGAAGTGGCGCACGCGCACGGTCGAGTAGTAGTTGACGCCGAGGATCGACAGCGGCTGGCGCACCGTCTCGAGGTCGCCCTCCCGCACGAACGACCAGTCGCTCACGTGCGCGGTGTCGGCGAGCAGGTCGGCAGGGTACTCGCCGTCGAGCATGGGCGCGAGGAACGCGCGGTTGGCGAGCGCGTCGATCTTCCGGACCGCGTCGAGGTCCGCGGCCGACGACGGGTCGTCGGGGCGGATGACGTGCAGGTTGAGCGTGACGGACGTCTTCGCGTCCTCGCCGAGCTCGTCGCGGATCGCCTGGACGGCGAGGCCGTGCGCGAGGTTGAGGTGGTGCACGGCCGCGAGCGCCGCGGCGGGCTCGGTGCGGCCGGGCGCGTGCACGCCGGAGCCGTAGCCGAGGTAGGCGGAGCACCACGGTTCGTTGAGGGTCGTCCAGGTGTCGACCCGGTCGCCGAGCTCGCGCGCCATGTGGCGGGCGTACTCGGCGAACGCGTACGCGGTGTCGCGGTTGGCCCAGCCCCCGGCGTCCTCCAGCTCCTGCGGGAGGTCCCAGTGGTAGAGCGTGACGACGGGCTTGACGCCCTTCTCGAGGAGCGCGTCGACGAGGCGCGAGTAGAACGCGACGCCCTCGGGGTTGAGCGGGCCGGTGCCGCCCGGCTGGACGCGCGACCACGAGATGGAGAACCGGTACGCCCCGAGGCCGAGGTCCGCGATGTGCTGCACGTCCTCCTGCCACCGGTGGTAGTGGTCGTCCGCGACGTCGCCCGTGTCGCCGTTGAGCGTGCGGCCCGGGGTGTGGGAGTAGGTGTCCCAGATGGACGGCGTGCGGCCGCCCTCGGCGGCGGCGCCCTCGATCTGGTAGGCGGCGGTGGCGGAGCCCCAGAGGAAGTCGGTGGGGAACGTGCGGCGGCCCGACGACGCGGGCGCGGCCTGCGCGTCGACGGCGACGGGGGCGGTGGTGTCGGTGGTCACGAGGGTCCTCGCTGGTCGGTCGTCGGACGACGCGGTCCGCGACGGGTGGTCGGTGGGTGCGCGTGCGTCTCGGTGGGTGCGAGCGCGGCACGCGCGGGAAGTGCAGGGCGAGCATGCCATGGGAGCGCTTCCATGACATGCTCGCCCAGGATACGTCCTCAGCCGAGGTCGATCGTCACGCTCGTCGCGCCGTGCGCCTCGGCCGCCGCGGAGCCGGCCCGGACGGACCAGGCCGCACGGGCGTCGTCGGACGAGACGGTGAGCGTCGCGCCCGACCGGCGGACGCGGAACGTGGCCCCGGGCGCGCCGTCCGACGGCGGGACGACCACGAGCTCGTCGTACCCGTCGGGCAGCTCGAACGCGTGCAGCGTGACGCCGTCGGCCCAGGCGTAGTCCGGCCGGTCCGTGCGGGCGCCGACCGGCAGGACGGTGCCCGGGCGCACGAGCACCGGGAGCGAGTCGAACCCGTGGGTCTCGGTGACCCAGCGCGGGCCCGTCACGGTCTCGCTCAGGGCGGGGCCGTCGTCGGGCTGCACGAGACGCGTCCACGTGCCCTCCGGCACGTAGTACTCCACGCGGCCGTCCGCGCGGAACACCGGCGCGACGAGGAGCGCGTCGCCCAGCAGGTACTGCGTGTCCGCGGTGTACCCGGCGCGGTCGTGCGGGAGCTCGAGCACGAGCGGCCGCATCATCGGCACGCCGTCGGTGTGCGCCTCCTCGGCCACCCGCCCGAGGTACGGCATGAGCGAAAGCTTGAGGTGCGTGAACTTGCGCGTGACGTCGACGGCCTCGTCGTCGAACGCCCACGGGACCCGCACCGAGCCCGAGCCGTGCAGGCGCGAGTGCGACGAGAGGAGGCCGAACGCCGTCCAGCGCTTGAACACGCCCGGGTCCGGCGTGCCCTCGAAGCCGCCCATGTCGTGGCTCCAGTAGCCGAACCCCGACATCGACATCGAGAGGCCGCCGCGCAGCGACTCGGCCATCGACGCGTACGTCGAGTCGCAGTCGCCGCCCCAGTGCACGGGGAACTGCTGGCCGCCCGCCGTCGCGGACCGCGCGAACAGGACCGCCTCGCCCTCGCCGCGCGTGCGCTCGAGCAGCCGGAAGACCGCCTCGTTGTAGAGCTGGGCGTAGTAGTTGTGCATCTTGCGCGGGTCGGAGCCGTCGTGCCACGCGATCCCGTCGACGGGGATCCGCTCGCCGAAGTCGGTCTTGAAGCAGTCGACGCCCTGGTCGAGCAGGCCCTCGAGCTTGCCGACGTACCACGCGGTCGCGTCGGGGTTGGTGAAGTCCACCAGCCCCATGCCCGCCTGCCACAGGTCCCACTGCCAGACCGACCCGTCCTCGCGCTTCACGAGGAAGCCCTGCTCCGCGGCCTCCGCGAAGAGCGGCGAGCGCTGCGCGACGTAGGGGTTGATCCACACGCACACCTTGAGCCCGCGGTCGTGCAGGCGGCGCAGCATGCCCTCGGGGTCGGGGAACGTGCGCGGGTCCCACTCGAAGTCGACCCACTGGTACTCGCGCATCCAGAAGCAGTCGAAGTGGAACACCGACAGCGGCAGGTCGCGCTCGGCCATGCCGTCGATGAACCCGTTCACCGTCTGCTCGTCGTAGCTCGTCGTGAACGACGTCGTGAGCCACAGGCCGAACGACCACGCCGGCACGCGCGCGGGGCGGCCCGTCAGCGCCGTGTACCGGCGCAGCACGTCCTTGGGCGTCGGGCCCTGGATGACCAGGTACTCGAGCGACTGCCCCTCGACGGAGAACTGGACGCGCGTGTTCACCTCGGAGGCGACCTCGAACGACACCTTCTCCGGGTGCTCGACGAACACCCCGTAGCCCTTGGTCGTGAGGTAGAGCGGCACGGACTTGTACGCCTGCTCGCTCGACGTCCCGCCGTCCTCGTTCCAGATGTCCACGACCTGGCCGTTCTTGACGAACGGGCCGAACCGCTCCCCTAGGCCGTAGACGAGCTCGCCGGGCTCGAGCGCGAGCTGCTCGTGCGTCCAGGCGCGGCCGTCGTCGGCCGTGACGTGCCCGACGGACTTCGGCAGCGAGGAGGTCAGCACCTCGCCGTCCGCCTCGAAGTCGACGCGCCAGCGGTCGCCCCGGTGCACGCGCACCGCGAGGTCCTTGGACCGCAGGACCGCGACGTCGTCGTGCACCTCGACCTCGGGCCGGAACCCGGGCTCGCCGGTCACCTCGAACGCCGGGCCCCGGCGCACCGCACCCTGGTGGTGCTCCACGCGCACCCGGATCACGCCGGGTGCGGGCGAGGAGTACGTCGTCGTGAGCATCGGGCGGTTGAGAGTGTCGCCGCGGCCGCGGATCTTCGCCGTCGGCGCGTACACGGTGAGCGTGCCGGCCGCCTCGTCCGCGCGGACGTCGTCGACCTCGACCGCGTAGAGCGGGTGCATGCCGGGCCGGACCTGCCAGTACCCGTCGGTGAACTTCATGGGTGGTGCTTCCTTCGTCGGTGCGTTCAGGTGTCTCGGGGGCCGCCCCGGGGCGGCTCGGCATCACACGGGGAGCGTCACTTCACGGCGCCCGCCGTGACGCCCCGGGTGAGGGTCCGCTGGAAGATGAGGAAGAAGACCAGCGCGGGGATCAGCGACACGAGCGCGCCCGCGTTGGTCGTCGGGGCGTCCATCATCCGGTCGCCCTGGAGCGACGCGAGCGCGATGGGGATCGTCTGGGTGTCGTTGGTCGTCAGCATGACCAGCGGGATGAAGAACTCGTTCCACGTCCAGATGAAGAAGAAGATCATGAGGACGCCGAGCGTGGGCTTGACGATCGGGTAGACGACCTGCCACAGGATGCGCCAGCGTCCGGCGCCGTCGAGCTGGGCCGCCTCGAGCAGCGCGGGCGGGAACGTCCCGAGCACGGACGCGAGCAGGTACGTGCCGAACGCCGCCTGGATGACCGTGAAGATGATGATGATCGACCACTGCGAGTTCGACAGGCCGACCTTCTGAGCCATGTCGAACAGCGGGTAGATGAGCGCCTCCTGCGGCAGCATGTTCGCCACGAGGAACAGCGTGACGATCCAGAGGCGGCCCTTGATGCGGCCGACGCCGATCGCGTACGCGCTGAGCAGCGACAGGAGCGTGCCGAACACGGCGACGAGCGCCGAGATGAAGACGGAGTTCCAGAGCTTCTGCGGGAAGTTCGTCCGCGTCCAGAAGTTCTGCACGCCGTCGAGGTAGAGCTCCTTCGGGATGCTCAGCGGGCCGTCCTGGGAGTACTCGGCCGGCGACTTGAACGCGTTGAGCACCATGATGACGAACGGCGACAGCATGAGCAGGGCGACGAGGATCGCGGCGGCGAGCACGAACCAGCGGCCGACGCCGCGGCGGTAGCGCTCGTCCTGCCGCGTGGCGCGCAGGGCGCGGCGGGGGCTGGACGCGTCGGCGCCCGGCGCCACGGCGTCCGCGGGGGTGGTGGTGACGGTGGACATCAGCGGCCCTCCTGCTCACGACGCTCGGCGCGGCTCTGCAGCGCGAGGATCACGACGGCGACGACGATGATGACGAGGGTCAGCACGGTCGCCACCGCGGCGCCGTAGCCGACCTTCGACTTGTCGAAGAAGTTGAGGTACGAGTAGTAGCTCGGGACGAGCGTCGAGCTCTCCGGCCCGCCGCGCGTGAGCACGTAGATGGGACCGAACACCTTGAGCGCGGCGACCGTGCACGTGAGCGTGACGACGAACGTCTCGGGACGGATCTGCGGGATCGTGATGGCCCCGAAGCGGCGCCACCAGCCCGCGCCGTCGAGCTCGGCTGCCTCGTACAGCTCGGGGTCCACGCGCTGGAGCGCGGACATGAAGATGACGACGGGGTAGCCGATCTGCACCCAGATGAGCACGAGCATGACGCTCGGCAGCGCGGTCGTCGTGTCGCCGAGCCAGTTCGGCGGGTTCTCGATGCCGATCCCGCGCAGGATCACGTTGAGCGCACCGGTCTGGGCGTTGAGGATCCAGTTCCACAGCACGCCGGCGACGGCGACGGGCAGGATCTGCGGCAGGTAGTACGTAGCGCGCAGGAAGGCCGCGACGCGCGGGCCGAAGCGCCGGCCGAGGTAGTCGAACAGCACGGCCGCAAGGACGAGGCCGATGAGGGTCGGCACGACGACCATCGCGAGGATCATCGCGATCGAGTTCTGGAACGAGGTCCAGAACGCCGAGTCGTGCAGGAGGTCGGCGTAGTTGCCCAGCCCGTACCAGCGCATCGGCGCCATGCCGCCGCGCCACTTGAACAGGCTGTAGTAGACGTTCATCACGAACGGGTAGCCGATCACGACGACGAACGCCACCGCGCCGGGCAGGAGGTAGGGCAGGTACGGGAGCCAGGCGGGCCGGCGACGACGGCGGCGTGCCGCGGTCGCGCGCGACGCCTCGCGCGCGGGGCCGGGCCCGGCGTCGGGCACGGTGTCGGTGCGGGTGGTCATGACGGTCTCTTTCGCGGGAGGTCCTCGGGTGGGGGTGCCGGGCCGGCCGGGGCGATCGTGGGATCGGCCCCGGCCGGCCGGGCGCGTGCGTCCGCTCAGCTGTCGAGCAGGTCCGCCTTGCCGTCCACGTACGCGGACTCGAGGCCGTCGAGCACCTCGGTCGGCGACTTCGACTGGTTGATGAGCGACTGGAGCTCGCTGACGATCACGTCGTAGTAGCCGGGCACGGGCCAGTCGGGGTAGAACGCGAGGCCGTCGTCGTCGAGGATCGCCTGGAAGTTCTCGGTGAGCTGCTGCGTGCGCTCGTCCGTGATGACCGACGCGTCACCGGCGACGGGCAGGCCGCCCTTCTCCGCGAGGATGTTCTGCACCTCGGGGCGCAGCGTGATGTCGATGAACTCCTCGGCGAGGTCGGGCGAGTCCGCGTTCGCCGGGACGACCCAGAGGTTGCCGGACGAGCCGACCTGGAGCGTGTTGCCGGGGAAGTTGAACTGGCCCCAGTCGGCGTCCATCTCCTCGACGATGCGGCCGAACCACCACGAGCCGGAGACCATCATCGGGTACGTGCCGTTGATGAACGACACGCCCATGTCCTCGGCGGTCAGCGCGGCGGAGTCGGACGCGACGTAGCCGTCCTTGATCCAGGAGTCGAGCTTCTCGGTGGCCTGCGTCATCTCGGGACCGTGGAAGTCGGGGTCGCCGTCGAAGAGCTGGTACTGGTCGACGAAGTCGCGCTCGGAGTTCGCGAGCACGAGCTCGTACCAGAGCTGGCCCATCGGGTACTCGGCGCCGGCCTCGGCGAGCGGCGTCACGCCCTGGTCCTTGAAGGCCTGCATGACGCTCTCGAGCTCGTCGAGCGTCGTCGGCACCTCGAGCCCGTACTGGGCGAACATGTCCTTGTTGTAGTAGACCTGCACGAACTCGCCGTAGTTCGGGACGCCGTACCACTCGCCCGAGCCCATGAGGCCCTGGTCGTCGTAGGTCGCGGTCGTCTGGAGCGAGCCGCTGAGCTTCTCGTCCCAGCCGCGCTCGGTCGCCGCGTCGGTGAGCGGGGTCAGCAGGCCCTGCGCCGCGAGCTGGCCGGCGGTCGCGTTGCCCTTGTTGTACTCCATGACGTCGGGCACGTCGTCGCCGGTGAGGACGATCTTGGCGTTCTTCTGGATCTGCTCGAACGTCTGCTTCTCGACGACGACGTCGACGTCCGGGTTCTCCTCCTCGAAGATCTCGATCGCCTTGGCCCAGGCCTGGCCCATGGCCGAGTCCTCGTTCTCGTAGTGCCAGATCGTCAGGGTCTGGTCGTCGGACCCGCCGCTGCCGCCGGAGCCCCCGCACGCCGCGAGGGCGAGTGGGAGCGCTACCACGGCAGCGACGAGCGAGATCTTCCGGGATCGCAGCATGTGCGTGTCCTCCTCATCGAGTTCCGGCGCTGGAGCCGGAGGGTGACCGGGCCCGTGGCCCGGCCGGTCGGTTCAGCGAGCCTGGGGCTCGCGGTCGTCGTCGTCCGGCGCCCGGCGGGCCGCGGGGGCGACGCTGCTGCCGGGTTCGAGGACGCACGGGATGAGCACGTTCGGCGTGCTCGGACGGGAGCCGTCCACGAGGGACAGCAGCTTCTGCACGCCCAGGCGGCCGAGCTCGGCCCCGGGCGCGTGCATCGTGGTCAGCGGCGGGTTGCTCATCTCCCCGACGCCGGGCGACGTGACGATCGACAGGATCGACATGTCGCCGGGGATCGCGACGCCGCGCTGCTGCAGCTCGGCGACGACGCCGAACGTCGCGATCTCGTTCATGGTGACGAAGGCCGTCAGGCGGGGCTCGCGCCCCAGGAGCGTCGCGACCGCGTCGCGGCCCGCGCGCGGGGACTCGTCGACGCGCAGCGAGACCGGCTCGAGCCCGCGCCGACGCATCGCCGCCTCGAAGCCCTCCTCGGCCCGGAACGTGGGCGCGTAACCGTCGTCCGCCGTCGCCTGCGAGTGGTTCACGAGGGCGACGTGCCGGTGCCCGAGGTCCACGAGGTGCTGGACCGCGTCGTCCGTCGTGCGCTCGAAGTCGATGTCCACGGACGGCCGGTCCGTGACGTCGCGCGTGCGGCCGATCATCGTGTACGGCACCCCGGCCTCGTCGAGCACGTCGACGCGGGCGTCGTCGAGCGCGACCTCCATGAGCAGGACGCCGTCTGCCATCCCCTGGCGCACGAGGTCGCGGACCTCCGGGGCCTGGGTCGTGCGGAAGGGCCAGAGGACGAGGTGGTACCCGTTCTCGCGCGCCGTCTCCGCGGCGGACGAGACGAACTCGGCGACGGTGCCGCCCAGCCCCTTCTCCATCGCGGGGTAGATGAGCGCGAGCACGTGGCTGCGGCGCGACGCGAGCCCGCGGGCCATCGCGTTGGGCTGGTAGCCGAGCTCGGCCATGGCGTCCTCGATGCGGCGCCGTGTGGCGTCGGAGACGGGACGGGTCCCGGACAGCGCGTAGGAGACCGTGCTCAGCGAGACCTGCGCGCGTCGCGCCACGTCCTGCATCGTCGCCATCGTCACCACTCCCCTGTGGTCCGGTTCCGCGCCTCGGCCGTCGAAGCGCTTCGTCGAAACGCATCGTCGAAGCGCTTCGCTGTTACGAGTATTCGATGAACAAATGACGAGAGTCAAGCCCGAGGAGCAAGAACGCGCTCTCCGATTCCGGACGCACTCCCGACCTGCGACGACGCCGCACCCGATCTGCACGCCGACGACGCGCCGAACCCGGGGTCGCTCCTCACCGGACGGGCTGGGTGAGGAGCGACCCCGGGTTCGGCGGTGCAGTCGGGCGCGCGACGGCCGCGCAGGGGGTCAGAGTGCGAGGTCGACCGGGGCGGCGGCGCGCAGGACCTCGCGGACGCGCAGGTCGGCGTCCGTGACGACGACGTCGGCGCGGCGGCCCGCGACGAGGCCGCCGCGGTCGTCGAGGCCGAGCACGCCGGCCGGGGTCCAGGAGGCGGCGCGGACCGCGTCGACGAGCGGCACCCCGGCCTCGACCGTCTCGCGCACGACGTCGAGCAGGTGGTACGTGCCGCCCGCGATGGACCCGCCCTCGGTGAGCCGCGCGACGCCGTGCGCGACGGTCACGCGCATGGGTCCGAGCTCGTACGCGCCGTCGGCCATGCCCGCCGCGGCCATCGCGTCGGTGACGAGCGCGACGGCGTCCGGCCCCGCGACGGCGCCGTCGGCACCGACGTGCGACCCGACCAGCTCGACGACGCTGCGGATCGTGCCGTGCGCGAGGTGCGTGCCGTCGGCCACGAGCTCGACGACCAGCTCGCCCCGCGCGGCCGCCGCGAGGCACGCCGCGATGGGGCCGGGCTCACGGTGGTGCAGGGGGCGCATGCCGTTGAACAGGTGGGTCGCGGTCAGGCGCGCGCCGGGCCGCCCGGCGGCCGCGAGCGCCGCGACGCCGGCCGCGATCGCCGCCTCGGTCTGCTCGGTGCTCGCGTCGGTGTGCCCGATCGACGGGAGCGCCCCGACCTCGACGAGGGTCTCGATCACGCCCCCGGCGCCGACGACGCCCGGCACCTCGGGCGCGACCGTCATGGTGCGCAGGTAGCCGCGTGCGGCCGCGGCGATCGCCCGCACGAGCTCCGGGTCGCCCTCGAGCATGTCGTGCGGGTTCTGCGCGCCGCACCGCACCTCGGAGAGGAACGGGCCCTCGAGGTGGATGCCGACGATCTCGCCCGCGTCGGCGAGGTCCGCGAGGTTCGCCGTGCGCTCGAGCAGCACGTCGCGCGGCGCGGTGACGAGCGAGGCGACGAGGCTCGTCGTGCCGTGGCGCAGGTGCTCGCGCGCCGCGACGCGCGCCTCGTCGACGCTCGTCGCGTCCGGGAAGCTCGACCCGCCGCCGCCGTGGTCGTGCACGTCGACGAGGCCCGGGAGCAGCGTCGCGCCGTCGCCCGCGGGCAGGTTCGCGTACCCGGCGTCGGCGGCCTGCGCGCGGGTCCCGACCCACGCGACGCGCCCGTCCTCCAGGGCCACGACACCGTCCTCGAGCACCCCCGTCGGGGTGACGACGCGGCCCACGAGGACTCGTGCGGTGCCGGGCTGCTGGTCGGGACGAGGGCTGCGGGCGTCGGTCATGGCCCCATTCTGGCGCACTTCGTACACCCGGCGTGCAAACCCGCGCGGCCGTGGACGCGCGCGGGTCGTGAGGCGAGACGTCAGCGGTCGCGCGCGGCGAGCAGCCGCCGTGCGCCGCGTCCGAGGTGCAGGGCGAAGAGCCGCTGGAACGTGGGCACGGCGAACGCGAGCGGGCGCACCCACCACAGCACCGGGCGGCTGAACACGTCGATGCTCCACCACAGGTCGCCCGCGTCGTCGCGCTCGACGGCGAAGCGCTCCTCCCCCACGAACGCGTGCCCGGGCAGGGTGCCGTACCCGAACGCGACCCGGCGCGCGGACCGCTCGACCCACACGACCTCGCACGGTTCGTGCAGCCGCAGCCGCCCGACGCCGAGCAGCGTCGTCACGCGAGCACCGGGCACGGCGACGGGCGCCGCGGTCTCGAGGCGCACGCGCGCCGCGGCGTGCACGCGCCACGTGAGGAGCTGCTCGCCGAGCCACGCGAGGTCGTCGGGCGTGCGCGGCCGGTCGGTGAGCCGACGGCGCACGTGCAGGTAGCGGTACCCCGCGGGCCGGTCGCCGGTCCGGGTCGCGCCGACCTCCGGGTACGTGAACGTCATGCCGCACTCCCCTCCCGGGCCCGCCCGGGCCCACGTGTCGTGTCCTGCCCTGCGTCGCGGTGCTCCTCGTCCGCGCCCTCCGCCCCGCGCGGGAGCGCCGGCCGGGCCGCGAGGACCCGCAGCCCGAGGAGGGTGCAGAGCACGAACCCGAGCGCGTTCGCGACGCCGTGCGTCGCCGCCATGACGTCGAGGCTCGGGTGCGCGAACCCGAGCGCCTCGCCCGCGGCCCACCAGAGCGCGAGCAGCATCGACAGCCCGACGACGACCGCACCCGCGCCGAGCAGCGCGCGGGCGCCCGCGGCGCTCCCCGCGCTCACGGAGCCGGTGGAGCGCGCACCGTCGGTCCGGTGCGCGTCGTCCGGGCCGACGCCGCCGACCTGGCCGGCCGGACCGGCGGTCCGCGCGAGCGAGCGGACCGCCGCGACCGCGGTCGCCCACAGGGCGAGCGTGAGGACGCCCGCGCCGACGAGCTCGGCCGCGTCGCCGACGAGGTAGCCGACGAGCACGAGCGCCGTCCCGAGCGGTACGCCCCACGCGCCGACGACCGCGAGCCGGTCGGTGACCGCGAGACGCGCGACCGTGCCCGCGACGAGTGCCGCGCCGAACCCGGCGTAGAGCATGTGCGGGACCGTGAGCGCGAGATACGTCCCGGAGAACCCGAGGAGCCCCCACCCGGCGCGCTCGGCGACCAGCGCGCTCGCGCCGACCGCCGGCATGACCAGCGCGGTCGCGGTCGCCGCGCGCGAGGCGAGACCTGCCGCGGCGACCCGCCCGTCGCGCACGTCGCGCGCCGTGCGCACCGCCAGACGCCCGCCGGCGCCGGCGAGCACGACGGTCGCCGTCGCGAGGACGAGCGCGAGGAGCACGGACGCGGTGCCGTGCGGCAGCACGAGGCTCACCGACCCGGCGACTCCCGCGAGCGGCCACGCCACGCTGCGCGGCGCCGGGACGACGTCGGGCCCCAGGAGCCGGAGGCCGAGCGGCAGGACCACGACCATGCCGAGGATCACCAGGCCCGAGACGAGGGCTGCGCCGGCGGGGCTCACGCGCCCGCCTCCGGCCCGTCCGCGCGCTCGCGGGCCGCATCGGCCGCAGCGGACGCCCCGGGCACTCCCGGGTGGACCGCACGCACGAGGCGCAGGACGTCGTCGACCACCCCGCGCGCGACGGGCAGCCGCGCGAGCCGGACGAGGCTGCCGACGAACGCCGCCCCGCCGTCGACGAGCCGGCGCGTGCGCGCGAACCCGGGCGAGGTGTCGTGGACCCAGAACAGGGTGATGCCGAGCTGGGCCAACCACAGCAGCTCGGGCAGCTGGGCGCGCAGCCGCTCGGGGACGCGCGTCGACGCCCCGGCGACGACCCGCTCGAACAGGTCGCGCGAGAGGTCGCGCGAGGCGGCGGAGGCCGCGGAGAAGGGGCTCGCGTCCGAGCCCGGGCGGATCGCGACGGACACGAACTCGCCGCCGAACGCGTGGAAGGGGGCGAACGCGTCGACCGACGCTCCCCAGACGCCGCGCAGCCGCTCGGCGAGCGAGCCGCCCGCGGCGAGCACGGGCGCGGCGCGCTCGGCGTGCTCGCGCTGCACCTCGAGGTAGAGCTCCTGGACGAGCGCGTCCTTGGACGGGAAGTGGTAGTAGGCGTTCCCGGTGCTCACCCCCGCCGCGGCGGCGACGGCGCGCATGGTCGTGCGCTCGTACCCGACGTCGCGCAGCATCCGGACCGCGACGTCGCGCAGGTGGGCGCGCGTCCGCTCGGACTTCGGCGTCGCGCTCATGCGACGAGGCCACTTTTGAACATGTTCAAAAACTACCACGCGGGACATCCGGCCGGCGCGAGGGGTCAGCACCGGCGGGGGCTGTTGTTTTCTGTTCGCTCTTGTGGGAATCTGTGGCCGACAGCGCAGTCACGTCCCCGTGCCCTGGAGCGCGCGGGACCCGCTCTTCGACGACGAAGGACACGCATGCGACGACCACGCTCGACGGGCGCCCTGGCGCTCGCCTCCGGCCTCCTGGCCCTGGCCCTCGCGGCCCCGGCGGTCGCGGCGACGCCGCCGGTCCCCGCGTCAGCCCCGCCCACGTCCCCGGGCGCCACGACCGACGACCCGACCACGCCCCTCGACCGGCCCGAGGTCGGGCCGGGGACCTCGTTCGTCGACGTCCGCGAGAAGCTCGACGGCTACGCCGACCCCGACTGGTACGCAGCCAACGTCCCCGTCGTGGACCTCCCCGACGCGGACGCCGAGGCGGTCTACTACTACCGCTGGCGCGTGCTCAAGGAGCACCTGCGCTACACCGAGCCCGGCACGGGCTGGGTGCTCACGGAGTTCCTCGACTGCTGCGGCTACGCCGCGCCGTACCAGGCCATCAACGCCGCGGCGGGCCACCAGCTCGCCGAGGGCCGGTGGCTGCGCGACCAGCGCTACCTGGACGACTACGAGGACTACTGGCTCACCGGCCCCGGGCAGATCGAGCCCGCGCAGAACCCCGAGGCGGCCGACTGGGCGCACCAGTACTCGTTCTGGGCCGTGACCGCGATCGTCGAGCGCGCGAAGGTCACCGGGAACCTCGACCGCCTGCGCGCGCTCCAGCCCGAGCTGGAGACCTTCGTCGAGGACTGGGGGAACCAGTTCGACGCCGACCTCGGTCTCTACTGGCAGACGCCCGAGTACGACGCCAAGGAGAGCTCGCCCGCGTCGTACGCGACCGACCGCGACTACGCGGGTCGCCACACGTTCCGGCCGTCGATCAACGCCTACCTCTACGGCGACATGCTCGCGCTCGCCGAGGTCGCGACGCTCAACGGCGACGAGGCGACCGCGACCGAGTACCGCGACCGCGCCGCCGCGCTGCGCGAGGCCGTGGACACCTACCTCTGGGACGACGAGCGCGCGTTCTTCTACGACGTCGTGGACTGGGAGAACCCGGACCACGAGCGGCTGCGCGACCGGCTCGACGTCGGGTTCGTCCCGTGGAAGTTCGGCCTCGCCTCGCCCGAGCAGGCCGTCGCCCTCGACCAGCTCCTCGACCCGCAGGGGTTCGCGGCGCCGTACGGCCCGACGGTGACCGAGCGCCGCTCGCCCGACTTCTGGCGCTCGGCCGACCAGGGCTGCTGCAAGTGGGACGGGCCGTCGTGGCCGTTCTCGACGTCGCTCACGCTCGACGGCGTCGCGACCGCGCTGCGCGACGACGCCGCGGGCGACCTCACGCGCGCGGACTACCTCGACCTGTTCGACACCTACGTGCGCACGCAGTTCCGCGACGGCGAGCCGTACGTCGCCGAGGCGCACCACCCCGACGAGGACCGCTGGATCTACGACGGGAGCAACCACTCCGAGGACTACCTGCACTCCAGCTACGTGGACCTCGTGCTCCAGGACCTCCTCGGCCTCCAGCCGCAGTCCGACGACTCGCTCGTGCTCGACCCGCTCGTGCCGGCCGACTGGGACTGGTTCGCCGCGGAGAACGTGCCGTACCACGGGCGGAACGTCACGGTCCTGTTCGACCGCGACGGCTCGCGCTACGGGGCGGGCTCCGGCCTGCGCGTCTACGTGGACGGCGAGCAGGTGCTGCGCGCCGACGCCGACGCGCTCTCCGAGGGCGCCGACCCGGTCGAGGTGCCGGTGCCGAGCGGCGAGCCGCAGCGTCTCCCCCACGCCGTCAACACGTCGGCGAACCCGCTCCGGAACGCCTACCCGCGCCCCGTCGCGTCGTACACGTGGCGGTACGACGACGCGTGGCGGGTCCTCGACGGCAAGGTCTGGTACGACGAGGTGCCGCAGAACACGCGCTGGTCCAACTACTCCTCGCCGAACGCCCGCGACTGGGTGGGCGTCGAGTTCGCCGAGCCGACGACGATCGGCGACGTCCGTTTCCACGGCTACCAGGACGCCGACGCCGTCCAGCCCGCCGTCGGCTACGAGCTCGAGTACTGGGACGGCGCGGCCTGGCAGGTCGTCCCCGACCAGACGCGCGTGCCCGAGCAGCCCGTCGGCAACGGCCTGAACCGCATCACGTTCCCGCCGCTCGAGACGACGAGCTACCGCGTCACGTTCGACGCCGCGCCCGGGAAGTCCGTCGGGGTGACCGAGCTCGAGTCGTGGAGCCCCGTGTCACGGGCCGTCTCCGCGCGCGTCGAGGCCGCGGAGCCCGCCGTCGGGCGCGCCTCGCGCGTGGACGTGACCGTGTCGACGCGCGCGGACGCCGTCGCCGACGTCGAGGTCGCGCCCGACCTCCCGGCCGGCTGGACGGCCGTCGCCGTGGGCGAGGCAGGCCCGGTCGACCTCGGGGCGTGGGACCGCGCGACCCGGTCGTGGGACGTCACGCCCGGGTCCGACGCCGTCCCCGGCAGCGAGGCGCGGGTCGGCGCCGTCCTGCGCTGGGGCGGGTCGAGCGCTCCCGAGGAGGCGCGCGCGACCACGACCACCCGGCTCGCGTTCGACCCGGCCTGGTACGACGACGTCGTGCTGCACGACGACTTCGACGCCGACACCACGGCGGACTACGCGACCCTGCAGCCCTCCGGCGAGGCGCTGCCCGCCGTCGCGACCGGGGACGGGGTGCTCGCCGCGACCGGCGACGCGCGCTACTGGGGGCTGTACGGCCACCGCACGGCCCGCGCGACGCCGTCGTCCGTGGTGGTCGCCGAGATCGGCGCGTTCTCCGGCGCGGGGACGCAGGAGGACTCGCTGTTCCTCGGTCTCGCCGCCGCGGACCGCACCTACGCGCTCGCCTGGTTCAACCACACGAACGTCGCGTCCGGCCTCGACTACGTCGGGGGCGCGGACGGGTCGTCGCCGTACTTCGGCATCCGGGGATACGGCCCCGGCGACCGGATCGCGCTCCAGGTGAACGGCGCGCGCGTCGACGTGTTCGCCGAGGAGGACGGCGAGTGGGCCTGGTACGGCGGCACGACGACCGGCGGCGCGCTCGACACGTCCGACCCCGACGTGCTCGCCGGGCTCCTGCCGACGATCGGCTTCCGGGCCGACCGCGGGACGGTGAGCATCGCGTCGTTCGAGGTGCGCTCCCGGTCCGCCGCGACGCCCGCGCCCGAGGTCGACGTCACCGCCGTCCCGCGCTGCCTCGCCGGCACGGCCTACGTCGCGGTCCGGGCGGCGTACGTCGGCACGGGCGGCGCCGGGGCGGGCGACCCGGTGGACGTCGAGCTCGTCACGCCGTTCGGGACGCGCACGGTCACGGGCGTCGCGCCGGGTGCCAACGCCTACCAGTCGTTCTCGGCGCGCGCCGCGTCGCTCGCGGCGGGCACGGCGACGGTCCGCGTGACCGACGCCGCAGGGACGGTCACCGAGCACACGGCGCCGTTCGCGGCCGTCACCTGCTGACCGCAGGGCCGATCCCACGGCCCTGACTCGTCGAC